>ONPC01000042.1 GCA_900319565.1 uncultured Eubacteriales bacterium
ATGCAAATTCATGCCGGGTCCCAGAAGACAATCGATCTGATTCGACGCCATCTCCAGTCCCAGATGATAGTACAGTTCCTCATTGAGATTATCATCAAAAGTGCAGGCCAGCAGCGTTCCGTTCGGCAGGGAAAATGCCTTCGTTCCGCTGTCCATACGCATGCCGGAAGGACCGTCGCTGCAGCATGCGCAGGGGATCCCGTAGTTTTTCAAATTCTCGGAAACGCCGCCAAACGCTGCCGCCGTTCCGGGTGTGACCTTCGGAGAGCCCATTCCCTCACCGCGGACGATACAGCACAGATCCTCATCGGACAGCTGCGCCAGGAATGTATCCATCGAAGTTTTTCCGCTTTCCACATCCTTCAGTTTCAGGCCGGCATCGCCGCTGTAAGGAAGTTCCGGTCCCGGAAGCGGGATCACGCGTTCGGAATCATGCGAATTCATCGTGACCGGAACGTTCTCGTACGAGATCATGTACGCTCCGTCTTTTTCGATGGGCTTCATGCGACGAAATGCCATGATCGGCTCCATCTGCGCCGTCAGTTTCTGCAACAGCCGGTCCTCGGGAAGCGAGGCGCTGCTGACGAGACGGGCTGACCGCACATCTCCGCCTAAGTAAAAACGGTATTCGCCTTTCTCCAGAACGTAACCGATCCGGGCTGTCACAGCTCCCGTCTCATCGAAGGAAGCGATATCATACAGGGAGAAAACGATCGAAAGATCTTCGCTCTGGCCGGGCGCCAGTTCCTTTGTTTTCGCGTAACCCGCCAGGCGGCGCGCCGGCTGACCCAAAATGCCCTGCGGAAGTTCTACGTACAAGAGTACGGAATCCTTACCGCTGACACTGCCTGTGTTGGTCACCCGCACGGAAACCGAGCAGTTTTTCGCAAACGGATCCCCGAGGAGGTTCACGTTCATCGCAGTCTTCGTCACCTGAAAATCAGTATAGGACAGGCCGTAACCGAACGGGAACAAAACCTTATCCTTCGCGAACGTCTCGAAATAACGATAGCCGACATAGATATCTTCTTCATAGAAATTCCGTGTCATGTCACCGAAGTTCACATGCGCCGGCTGATCCTCCAGGTTGCGTGCGATGGTATCGGTCAGGCGGCCGCTCGGGCTGACAGCGCCGGAAACGAGACGTGCAACGCCCAGCGCTCCGACCATACCACCCTGCCAGATATACAGGACAGCATCCGGAGCGATCTCCAGGATCGCTTTCATATCGATCACGCTACTGACATTGAGCAGAAGGGCCATCTTGGGAAATGTCTCCCGCACGGTCCTGAGCATGCGGATCTCCTCCTGCGTCAGATAATACGAGCCTTCGGATGCCGTGTTATCCTGCTCTTCGCCGGCCGTACGGCCGATGATGGCTATGGCTGTGTCGGTATTCTTCCGTGCCGCCTCGGCTACTTCTTTTTGCAGGGGCATCTCCTCCTGTGACCAGGGCTCCTGGCCGAAGCCTTTTCCGCGCTTATAAGGGTTTGCTGTATCGTAGTCTTCGTAGCATTTCTCCAGATCTTCATCCAGGGTAAAGCCTTCTTCTTTCAGTGCTTCACGAACGGTCCAGACCTTAGAGACATTGACCATGCCGCCTGAACCTGTGCCGCTCTTAAAATAAAAATTCTGAACGCGGCCGAACAGAGCGACCGGAACGGATTTTGCGATCGGAAGAACATGGTTATCGTTCTTCAAAAGGACCGCGCCGTCCGCCGCCGCACGAATGGCCAGTTCCGTATATTCCTTCCAATCCAGTACCATGGATACCTCCTATCTGCGTCCGATCTCGACATCGTCGTAGGACGTATTGCTGTTTTTCTTGATGTAATCGACCACATAATCCACATGGGTAAATGCCAGTCCGACATAACTGTCGGCTGCTCCGTAGTAGATCGCGATGCGGCCGGTCGCGCTGTCGCAGATGGTCGCGCACGGGAAGCAGACATTCGGAACGAAACCGCGCTCTTCATACCACTCCTCAGGTGTCAGGAGGAAATTCTCGCATCTATACTTCACGATGCTCGGATTGTCGATGTCCAAAATCGCTCCACCGATGGAATACACATATCCGTTGCAGGTGCCGGACACGCCATGATAGAACAAAAGCCAGCCTTCATCGGTCTCGATCGGAGCAGCTCCGCCGCCGATCTTCAGGCTCTCCCACCAGTTCGAGCCGCGGCTCATAACATGACGGTGTCTGCCCCAGTAGACCATATCCGGCGACTCACTCAGGAAAATGTCGCCAAACGGAGTGTGACCGCTGTCCGAAGGACGGGACAGTAATACGAAATTGCCCCCGATCTTACGCGGGAACAGCACAGCGTTGCGGTTGAAAGGTATAAACGGGTTCTCGATACGGGTAAATGTCTTGAAATCCTGTGTCTTCGCGATATGGATCGCAGCCCCGTAGAAATCGCCGCACCAGATGATATAATAGGTGTCTTCGACCTTTACCAGACGGGGATCGTAAGCATAGCGAGGCATGAAGGAATTGCCCTGTTCGTCCACAAATTCGATCTTCTTTTCATCGAACTGCCAGTCGATACCGTTCTTACTGTGTCCCAGATAGATATAGGGAATGCCGTTCGTCTGCTCGCCGCGAAACACGCCGATGAACTCGCCGTTGTACGGCATTACGGCACTGTTGAAGATACGGGCCACGCCGGGTAAAGGGTTGCGTCCGATGATCGGGTTCGCGGGATATCTCCATACCGGTGCATTCGGAAGGTCTTCCGGCATCGGCACCCAAGGCATATTCGGAACAGCGGGACAATACATTTTAATTTCACTCATGATCAATCTCCTTTCAATTCATCGCGCGTGACTTCACGGAAGAATCGCGAAGCACGACATCGGTCGTGATCAGGACCGTTTCTTTGGTCCGCTCGGGGTTTTCGATCCGCCAGAACAACTCCTGCACCAGACGGATCCCGAGATCTTTATTCGGTATATGTACGGTTGAAAGCGGCGGTGACATGATCTCCGCCTCCTCTTTGTCATCGAAGCCGATGACGGCGACATCCTTAGGGATCGATATGTTTTTTTCCTTCAAAACATAGTAAAGATCCTTAGCGATATCGTCATTTGCGCATACGATCGCATCGGGAATATACGGCATGGAATTAAATGCTTCTTCTACTTCCTGCCTGTCGTAATAACGATGCTCGACATGTGCGGTCTTGATAATGCTGCGGTCGCGATCCAGGTTAGCTTCGATCAGTGCGGAAGCGAACCCGCGATAACGGTCATAGATCGTTTTGCAATAGGTGATATCGCCGATAAAACCGATCCTCCGCATGCCCTGCGCGATCACGTTCTCCACCAGTTTCCGAACGCTCTGCTCTCCCTCCGGCGCAACGACATCCCCGTATTGCAGGTAGATATCGCAGTGCTTCGGCGCATCCAAAAACACGACAGGTCTGCCTTGTGCTGCGATCCGGCGTACATATTCCTCGGAAAAAACATTCAAAACTATGACGCCGTCGACTTCGCCTTCGGCCAGATCCCTGGGCAGTTCCATCCTCCGCTCCGTCTCTTCATCGATAAAATGCAGAAGCAGGCGGCAATTGTTGCGGCAAAGCTCCTCGGAAACCCCGGTGATGATCCGGTGCCAAAAGGACGAAGAGTCCCTACCCAAAACCAGGATATTTCTGGTGCTGTTTTTGGGATAGATTTCCGAGACCTCCTTCGGCAGCGGCATTTTGAATTTCGCATAGCCCATTTCATAGGCTTTCCGCAGGACCATAAACCGGGTCTCTTCCGCTACGGATTCGCTTCCCATCAGGGCTTTCGATACCGTATTGCGCGATAAGCCCAATTCTTTAGCGATATCCTGAATGGTCGTTTTCTTCAAAATGAACCTCCTCTTAGTATTATTTCAGTACGATTTTGCACCATTTGCATCATTCATTATTCATTTGCTTAATCATAGCGAAATCAATATGTTTTGTCAATCCTTCACTCCTTGATTTGTGCACTTCGAATAAGAAAACACAAAAAATGCACAACAAAACGCATCCTACGTTTGTTGTGCATTTTTTACATTTATTCTTACATCATTTTATTCCGGGTTCTGATTCTGGTGAATGATCTCGACCCGTTCATTGACATCGTATATATAATCAAAATCCTCTGTGTATCCGAGGACCACACTGTCCACGCCGACCTGACCGACCTTTATGACCTGCTCCTCGTCCGGGTCCTGCTCATAATCGACCGCCAGCAGAGATTTCGAGGAAACACAAATCGTATCTAACGGCTTATCGTCGACATAGATCACCGAATACTCATTAAATCCGCTGCCTGAAACGATCAGGACGTTCTCCTTGGAATAAACATCGGTGATCGTAATGGGCAGCAGTCCCATCTTCAGTTTCGTCGGTTCAAACGGAAGCTGACCGTCATACGCGATCTGATCACCGTACAGGATGTCATATTCGATCACTTCGAGTTCCTTCAGATACTGCGCCTCGTCTTCCTGCGACCACTCATTCTCCGGGTTTTTTCGGTCATCCAGATACTTTTCATGCAGTCGGTAAATGAATCCCTCATGAATATCCAGACGCGACAGCATGTACGGAATGACCTGGAATGCTTCGAGATTTACGACCTCGCGCTGCATCTCGTAATTCGTCCAGATCGCATACGGTGTCTCATACAGGCCGAAACCGTCGAGCAGATCTTCATCGATACTCAGTCCCGGCAAATGATCGCCGAACATCAACAGCATCACAGGTTCGTCAAATGTCCGCAGCTGTTTTACCAGCTCCGCTACCATCTGATCCATCTCATACGCCTGGTTTGCATAGTATTCAAACGCGTCCTTCTCGTCTTTCCGTTTTTCATCCGTCCATGTTACATGGATCGCCGGATCCTTCAGGATGGAATGATCCGGATACGGACCGTGTCCCTGAACCGATATCGTATAGATAAAATCGGGTTCTTCATCCGCGGTCAATGTATCCATGATATACGGAACCAGGCAGACATCCTCCGGCCACCCGTTTTCCGTATAGGTCAGGTCGTACATATATTCCATACTGGTAAATGTATCAAAGCCCAGATTCGAAAACACATGGTGACGCTCATAGAAGGTCGCGTCGTTATTATGGATCGCATGCGTGCGATACCCCAGGCTCTTCAAAACATAGGGCGCGCTCTCGCAGGTTTTTTTATTCAGAACCGTTTTATAAGGATATTCGCCGGGTCCGAAACTGTTCATATTCATGGAAGTCAACATTTCAAACTCGGTATTTGCCGTTCCCGCGCCGATCGAAGGCACACTGACGTAGCCGGAAGTGCGCTGACTCATCATTGAATGAAGGAACGGCGTCGGATCCTTATCGTACTGCACCGCCGAATACTTCTGCAGATCAAACAGCGATTCGAGCTGAATGGCTATGATATTTACCTTTCCGTCTTTGCGATCCTTCACAACCTTCTGAGAAGCCTTAACATACCAGGGCTCTTCTTCCGTCTCTCCGGTTTCGTCCGTCTCTTTACTCTCGATCGTACCCTCGGTGGTTTCGGAAAGCGCGATCTCAAACGCTTCATCGGTCGTTTCCGCCTCAGAAACTTCGGGTGCGGCCGCCGACTCTGTAGCCTGTTCCGCTTCCGTCCCGGTGTTATCGGCCACTTCGATCGATGTCTTCTCTTCGGCGGTTTTTCCCTTCTCTTCATGCTGGTCAATATTCGAAAGAATACTGTCCACGGTTTCCTTTCCGTAATCCGCCGGTTTGCTGATGCCCGTATTCAGAAGCGTTCCCGAAAAACAATAGGGAACACCATAGGTCTCATAGGCATCGTGAATATTTGAAAAATGAAGGCTGAGCATTCCGATGGTATTTCCCAGCCAGGTCAGTGAAAATACCACGAAAAAACAACTCATTGTGATCGTGATATGTTTAAACCGATGTCCCTTCGTCGGTCCCGGCGCGATAACGATGTATAAAAGCACCAGAGCCGCCAGAACGATCACCACACCTACGATGATCAAAACGACGCCGACCGGACCCAGATATTTCTGGGAAATGCGCAGCGCGTACTGAATCAGACGCAGGTCCTGTGCTGTAAACGGAGTGGTACGGAACACCAGTAAGATCGAATCCGTGATGCCGATCACGACCCAAAGCAGGCTGATCACGATCAGGCCGAACAGGCGCTTTCGAAAGATCAGCGCGATGCTCAGCGTAGCCAGAATGATCATGGTGTTGTATAAGAATATATGCGGTGTGAGGAAAATGTATTTCCCCAGACTGATGATCGATTTACGGCTGAGAAACTCGACGAGCAGGTTTAATACTACGCCGAGAATGAGCCATATCTTAACAAAATATCCGGGACGCTCCAGTTTTTCCGAGAGCTTCCGGAATGCCATCCCCTTTTTAATCTTCATATGAATACCTTATAATTCTCTGCCGGGCAGAGGTGAAAACAGATGATTGACCTTCCGTTGACATATAATCTAGCACAAACGCGGAAAAAATGCAAATCCCAACAGGCACTGCATTATCAAAGCGGCGTTGCCTTTTGCTTGACTTTTTCCGAATTTCTGATATTATGGTACAGTATCCATTATGGTCTGACTCAGACCTCAAACACAGGAGTATTTCATGAAGTTTCTGATCGATTTTATCAAAGGCGGCATCATCGGTATCGCCAATATCGTCCCCGGCGTCAGCGGCGGAACACTGGCATTGATGCTCGGCGTATACAATAAAATGCTAGGAGCCATCTCCGGTCTTTTGAAGCAATTCAAAAAGAGCGTGAAGATCCTGCTCCCTATTCTTCTGGGCTGTGCCTTCGGCATCGTGGCCTTTTCCTTTATCATCACCTATCTGATCCAAAACCATCCGTTTCCTACGTCCATGAGTTTTATCGGGCTGATCTTCGGCGGCATCCCCATGCTGTTTATGTGCTTTCAGAAGGCCATGAAACAGTCGGACGCCCAGAAGAAAGAAGGCCGTACTACAAGAATTACGATCAGCGTTCTGCTCTTTCTCTTCTTTTTGGCAGGCTCCATTCTCCTGTCTCTTCAAAAAACATCGGATGAAGGAACCACACACGACATCAGTTTTGTCTATATCATCGTTGTCTTCCTCATGGGCATGATCGCATCTGCCGCAATGATCATCCCCGGCATCAGCGGATCTCTGATCATGATGATCTTCGGCTACTATTTCGAGATCGTCGGTGCTGTTAAAGATTTCGTTCATGCACTGAAAGACATGGATGTCGACAAAATGCTTTCAAACTGCAAGATCCTGGTTCCCTTCGGAATCGGCGTCATACTGGGCATCTTCCTGGTTGCAAAGGTGATCAAATGGCTGCTCGATAAGCATCCGGCGCCGACCTATGCTTCCATCCTGGGCCTGATCGCAGCCAGCCCCGTCTCCATCTTCCTGAAGGTCGAATTTCCCGAAGGATCGTTCGGACCGCTTCCCATCACGATCGGATGCATCCTGTTTATCGCATTCTTCGCAGTATCACTCAAATTTTCAAAAATCGAAGAATAAAACAGTTTCACGATAAATCAAAAGATCCGGCATACCGCCGGATCTCTTTTTTATATCTTCACTTCGATCTCTTCTTCCGCTTCTTCTTTGATCGACTCGATCTGCTCCTCATCCATGTGCGGCAGTTTGTCGGTACTGCTCATGCCGAAGCGCCGCAAAAACTCCTCACTGGTCGCAAACAACACCGGCCGTCCCGGTGCGTCGAGCCTTCCGACCTCTTCGATCAGGCCGTACTCCAGAAGTTTATTCACACCGAAATCACTCTTGACGCCGCGGATCCGCTCGATGTCTCCCTTTGTGACCGGCTGTTTGTATGCGATGATGGAAAGCGTCTCCAGCATGACCTCCGTCAGCACCTGCTTACGGGGTGTAGCCGCGATGCGGATCAGGAACGGATAGAACTCCTTCTTGGTGCAAAGCTGTACCTTATCCTCAAAGTAGACCAGCATAATACCGCAGCGCGGGGTCAGATAATCCTCCTGTAAGGAGTTTAAACGGGCCCGCACCTCTTTTTCCGTAAGGTCCAGCGCCTGCGCGAGCACAGAGATCTCGACCGCCTGCCCCATCGTGAACAGGATCGCTTCGATCGCGGAGCACGACTCGGTATAATCGAGTTTCGGTACCTCCGGTTCCTCTACGGCAAAAGAAAGCTGGTTTTCCTCATCCTCGGAAAAATCAGTTTCTGAAACCACGTCCTCCGAGGCCTCGGCATTCGTATTCTCTAATTCCATATCTTCAAAGTTCATTTTGCTTCATTCCTTTTTTAAATAAATCTACGATCATTCATCGTAAAGAGCCAGATCTTCTGCGGACAGTTCCAGATTTCCTGCGGTGTCCTTCCATTCCAGCTCAATATCGCCAAACAGTTCTTCCTGTGTCGTTTCCACCGCGCCGAGTTTCATCAGTTCCAGAACGGCGAGGAACGTTACCACGACTTCCGTGCGGCTCTCCTGTTTCTCTAAAAGCTCGCGGAACGAAAACTTCTTCCGTTTTCCGCTCGCCATCTTCTGAATAAACGACAATTTGTCGGAAAGCTTGATCTTTTCTTTTTGAATGGTTCCGAATTTACTGCGGACCGGATCGATCTTGTCGACCTGACGCCGCATGACCATGCGATATACATCATGCAGTTTGGTCAGAGTGACATCCGCCAGGAGTTCGTCCATATCGACCGGAGGTTTATACTTAGAGACCTCCTCAGGGATCGACGGTTGCTTATAAAACCGTTTTGATGCCTCCAGCAGCTGTTCTTTCAACTGCGCGGACAATGTCTTATACATCTTATATTCGACGAGGCGTGCAACGAGTTCTTCTCTCGGGTCGATCTCCTCACCGTTTTCGTCTTCTTCGGGCGGCAGAAGCATGCGCGACTTGATGTCGATCAAGGTCGCCGCCATGACCATGAATTCACTGACGATATCCAGATTCTGTGTCTCCATTTTGGAAACATATTCCAGATACTGGTCCGTGATCAACACGATTGGGATATCGTAGATGCTGACCTTATTCTTTTCGATCAGGTGCAGCAGCAGGTCCAGCGGGCCTTCAAACACCTCCAGTTTAAATGACAGATCCATGGTTTCTCCTGAAATAACAATATTAGTACCGAAAGACAAAAGCCCGTTTCAAAAAACGGTTCAAAACGTAAGGCTGACAATCACTGCTTCTTCGGGACCAGATCGACGATCACCAGTTCCGGCGGGTTATTCACACGCAGATTGATCGAATGTGTCCCCAGTCCGGCGCTAACGATCACGTGTGTATCGCTTGCCATCTTATATCCCTTCGCATAACGCGGAAACAGCTCCAACTGCGGCGAGATCGTGGCACCTATAAGCGGCAGACGCACACAGCCACCGTGCATATGCCCGCTCAAAAACAGTGAGGCGTTGCTGGCGGCATAGACCGGTACGTAGAGTGGATTATGCGCCAAAACGATGTGGAAATGCCGGGCATCATCGACCCGCGGAAGTAAGCTGCGCAGATCTTCCAAGCTAAAACGCTCTTTTCGATGCAGCAGCAGTTTTTTATAGTAATGCATGTCCAGCGCCAGTCCGGAAAGCAGAATCCGATCCTCCTGTTCCGGTGCATCGGCTCCTTCGCTCTCATCCACAGTGACGATATCGCCGCTGGTTGCATCCACTTTCAGGGACAGAGTCTCATTTTCCAGATAAGGCACCCCAAATTCCTTAAGGATATCCAGAAACGAAGTAAACCACTCCGGATACTCCTTCGGGTACTCCTTCATGCGCTGTTCGTGGTTTCCGGGGGCATAGTAGACCGGATACCTGCCGCAAATATAAGAAAGCAAGTCCCGCGTCACATTGAAATCCTTTTGCGACCAGCTTTTAACGACCATCATATCACCGCCGATCAAAACCAAATCCGGTTTTGCGCGGTCGATCGCCTCATACAGCTTTTGATTTTGATTGCCGAATGTGCAACTGTGCAGATCCGACAGAAATACGATGCGTTTTCCGGAAAATGAAGCCGGAATGCGCGCATCTTCCACCCGATAGACCGGGCAAGTGAGACGGTTCTTCTCGAAATGCGAGATCACGAAAAAGAGAAGCACCGTAAATAATACAATCGCCAGTGCGATCCATAGATATTGCATCTTTATCTCCATGCCGGATTCCGGGGAATTCGGCTATATCGGGGGATCCAGACTCCGGGCAGCATTAACCGCGCCGAGTTAAAATCATCGTTTTCAATCATACCACAAATACCCGTGCTTCGCAAGATTCAATATTTGTTAGCACTCTCCGTCGTTGAGTGCTATTTTTCTCTTGACATACGATTTAAACCGCGGTAAACTTATATTCGGGTCGGGAAAATCTATGGTTTTCCGCTCCCGTCATGACTACGTAAATCATTAATTCGGAGGTATAGATACATGGCTAAAACAACAAAGACCAAAAAGGGAAACCTTTCCATCAACAGCGAAAACATATTCCCGATCATTAAAAAGTGGTTGTATTCCGACCACGATATTTTCATCCGTGAGCTCATCTCCAACGGATGCGATGCGATCACCAAATTGAAGAAGCTCTCCATGATGGGCGAAGCTGATCTCGGGGACGATGAGTCCTTCAAAGTCTCTGTCATCGTTAACCCGACCGAAAAGACACTGAAAGTGATCGATAACGGTATCGGTATGGATGAGGAAGAAATCGAAAAATACATCAACCAGATCGCATTTTCCGGCGCGGTCGACTTTCTGAACCAGTATAAAGATAAGGCCGGCGAGGACCAGATCATCGGTCATTTCGGTCTCGGCTTCTACTCTTCCTTCATGGTTGCGGATAAGGTGACCATCGAGTCCCTGTCCTATAAGGAAGGCGCAAAGGCGGTCGGCTGGGAGTCCGACGACGGCATGACCTATAAGATGGCACCGATCGAAAAGGAAGGCCGCGGCACCGTCATCACCCTCTATCTCAACGACGATTCGGTCGAATTTGCTAACGAAGGCCGTGTTCGCGAAGTTATCGAAAAGTACTGCTCTTTCATGCCCATCGAGATCTACCTGACCGATGAGACCAAAGAACCGGAATACGAAGAAGTTCCGGATGAGGACGAAAGCAGCGACGACGTAGTGGATGTTGTTGATGAAAACGCTTCCGAAACCGTTGCAGTAAAAGATGCTTCCGAAACCGATAAAGAGGGCTCCGATGCAGACGAGTCGAAGGCGGATGCCGAAGAAAAGCCCAAGAAGACCAAAAAGGTACTGAAGACACCCGAACCGATCAACGATGTAACTCCGCTCTGGGCGAAACACCCGAACGAGTGTACCGATGACGAATACAAAGAGTTCTATCACAAGGTATTCATGGATTTCAAAGAGCCCCTCTTCTGGATCCACCTGAACATGGACTATCCCTTCAACCTAAAGGGTATCCTGTATTTCCCGAAGATCAACACCGAGTATGATACCATCGAAGGAACCATCAAATTGTATAACAACCGCGTGTTCATCGCGGACAATATCAAAGAGGTCATTCCGGACTTCCTGATGCTCTTAAAGGGTACCATTGACTGCCCGGATCTGCCGCTGAACGTTTCCCGTAGCGCACTTCAGAACGATGGTTTCGTTCAGAAGATCTCCGACTACATCACGAAAAAAGTCGCAGACAAACTCTCCGGCATGTGCAAGACCGACCGGGAGTCCTACGAGAAATATTGGGACGACATCAGCCCCTTCATCAAGTTTGGCTGCATCCGCGATTCGAAGTTCGCCGAGAAGATGAAGGACTATCTCCTGTTTAAGAACCTCGACGGAAAATATCTGACCCTCGAGGACTGCCTGAAGGAAAACGAGGCTGAGCATAAGAACCAGATCTTCTATGTGACGAACGAGAAGGATCAGGGCCAGTACATCCACATGTTCCGTGAAGCAAAGATCGACGCCGTCCTTCTGACACACAACATCGATACTCCGTTCATCAGCTTCCTGGAACAGCAGAATAAAGAAGTGAAATTCATCCGCATCGACTCCGATCTCACCGACTCCTTTAAGGATGCCGAGACCGACGCAGACGCCCTCTCAAAGGCCAATGAAACACTCGCTGCCCTGTTTAAGAAGGCACTGAACAACGATAAACTCGACGTCAAGGCTTACGCACTGAAGAACCCGGCCATCGCTTCCATGATGACCATGTCCGAAGAAGGCCGCCGCATGCAGGAAATGATGAAGATGTACGCCATGTACGGCATGGACTCCTCTATGTTCGAGCAGAACAGCTTGAGCCTCATTCTGAACACGAACCATCCGTTGGTACAGAAACTCCAGACACTTCCGGAGGGCGAACTCTCCACGAAGATCTGCGAGCAGCTCTACGATCTGGCCATGATCTCCCACGCACCGTTGGAAGCCGACCGCATGACGAAGTTCATCGAACGCAGCAACGAACTGATGCTGATGCTGTCTGAGAAATAATCGCAAGGTTTCAAACGATCATCCATTGAATATAAGCGCAAAACGAGCCGGGCAAAAGCCCGGCTCGTCGCGTTACGGTTATTGTTTTTCGTTTCAGTTAATAACCTTGATCGATCTGCATAGGGATATAATCGCTTCCCGAATGCAAGAATATCGTACCACTTCTAACTCTACCTAACGGATTGGGGGCCATATAGATGCTTATGGTTCTAACATACCATCCACCACTTAACCCATGTATAGTACCAAAGTATTGAACATTATTCGATACAGATACTTTCAGCCAACTAACGTTAGATGACGATATGATCGCTGTGGGCGACTTAGTAAAAAGCATATACGATGCCCACGTTCCGGGTGTATAATAAGGGTCTTCACCAGGTACTATAATATCATTTGCTTCCTGCTTAAAAATATAGGTTCTGACCGTAGTGTTTTTTCTCTTTACGTAAACATATCCCGTTCTTGTACTGAACAGCGGGTTAGCTTGAGCAGTAACAGTGAAATTGTATTGACTGCTTCTACTTACGTAAAGCCAGCTGCAAGAATACGAGAGCGTACAATCTCCGTCTATACCGAACGAATAAGTTCCGCCAACTACCGAAACATTCTTGGTCTTCGTGTCAGCACTAACATCTTTTCCGTTCCAAAGCGCAACCATAACCACGGACATGAGCGCAACGAGAGACATCAAAGCCTTACATGCGGTCGCTTGCCGCTAATGTATCAACTATTTCATTGATCGTGTCCCAGTCTGTGCAGCGAGTATAATTCGATCCCGGCAAGCGATCGGCCCGGTTCCACGGGCGATCGAAAACCAACACCTTCATTTCCGGTAAATGATCGAAGAAGCGAAATGCTAAGGGCGAATCCTCGATAGCAACATCAAACTTCAAACGATAGTACTCTTCCAGCGTCATATTATAATCGCTTTCTGCCGCCGAAGGATGTCTGCCGTATTTATCCAGGCAGTACATCCGGATGCGCGTAAGGCCGTGCTCATCCAGCCATCTGCGAGAAGCTTCATAAGAAGTGTAGGGACGGCCGGTAATGATATATACCTCGTGTCCTTGATCGATCCACGCATTCAATGTACGTGCTGCTCCGGGTGTTTCTTTATACGCCATCAAAACCTCAGGACGATGTCCATACTCCATCAGTTCTTTATACTCTTCATCGTTAAGTTCAAACGACTCCTGTAAGGAAAAGAAGCGCACCTTCTCATTGGGCACTTTCTTACCAAAGAGCCGATCGGCGATCCGGGTAAATGCCATCGCCGTTTCGCAAAGGCAGTCATCATAATCCACGTATATTTTCATTTTGTATCTCCGTATTCAAAGGCCCTCTTGCATACTCGTCTGCTTCATCTGATCGAGCATTTCGTCGTCTTCTTTTTTCAGTCGTACCATCTCAGACAAATGATCGATCAGTTCCCGGTTTCGAAGATCAATCGTCGCATAATCTCGTGATTCGATATGCCCCTGCTCCATCATCAGAGCGATCTGGTTTTTCCACAAAACAAGAGTATTCCAAAGGATGCCCTGGATCTTATCTGCCATCAATTGCTCATTGTGCTTCAAGATCAGAAGTTGTTCGTCGAGTTGACGGGAAACCTGACGGGACAGAAGCAGTTCCTGAACCCTCTTTTCTATACGCGAGATCTGATTGTCCCTTTCTTTGATGCGCATTTCGACGCTTCTGACCGTAGTCCGAGACGATTCTTCGAGATCCAGACGGTTTTTTTCCCGAAGTTTCTCGGCTGCTTTCGTCCCGATCTGCACCGCTTCTTCCAGTTCTTTCTCATTCGAGCGGTTCATACGGGCAAATTCTTCCAACATAACGATATTCTTCAACAGGTAGACCTGATGCTCGCGCAGCCGGTCCGAAACCATATCCATCCGGTGTTCCGCGTTTCGGCACCAATTGAGAAATGAATACTCTTTCGCCCGCCTTCTTCCGAAAGAAAACCTCCACTTTCCGGGATTACCTTTTTCCCGAAAGACCAGCAGATCATCGATCGTCTGCTCCAACGTCGAATAAATCTCCTGCGTGCGCATAGATTTCGTTACACTGAGAACGCTTTCAGAAAGCATAGATATATTGACCTGGGCATGATGTCCGAGCTGCATGATCGTGTTGGTATCCGAGAAATCCAACCGCTCAAACGCCTGCACCAGCGCATTTTGGCTATCATGATCATTCATGACTGTACCCCTCTTTATCCCTGATCTGTTCTACGATAGGACGGAAAACGGAATATTTCCTTTAAGTGTATCCTGCTCAAAAAAGCTTCGGCATCTTCATAGATATTGTCTCCTTCGATTCCCATGTCTCTCGGCGAAAGAATCATGATCTTATCGTCCGGAATATTCAGCAAAGAACGCTTCTGTGCTTCATTCATAACCAGGCCGTAACTTAAATACCAGTTTCTTCGAAAAGGAACTGACTCCATGATACGAACCAGGACCCGACGCAGGAACTCCTTTCCGCACATCGGATAATAACACTTTTGTACGTTGATCCGTTCTTCCGGGCGCTTCAGATCGATCTCTACATAAAAAGCCTCATCGTCCACATAGCAACACTGAAACGCCTTAAAATCCACATAGATCCCCTGTTCCTCCAAGAGAGAGATCAGATTCAGCGTCAGGATCCCGCGGCTGATGATCTGCGCCTCGGTAGTCCGGTTATCATAGGTCAGATCCATATAAAGGTCAATAAATTTCTTTTTTTCCGCCGGTTCCAGACGGCACATCGTCTTTGGCGCCCCCGCGATGAATGCAGGAACATTCGGGCGGGAACCGACGACCGAATGAACCGTCTTACGATTGTGATTGGCTCTGAGATTATATTGATCCAGTTCTTTTTTGATCTGCATGAACGTCGCAAAATTATTCTCATATCCACCCAGGCAGTAGCGGATGGCTCTGTCGAGCGATTCACCGGCAAAAGCTTTGCTTGCCTCGATGCTCTTTTGCATATAAAAGACCGTGTGATTCACCGGCGGATCGGAACTCAAATAACGCTCCACATCACTCAGGGAACGAAAACGCATTTTATATATGGTCAGTTTACCATGTTTTTCGATGCTCCATTGGGTGTTTTCCCCCATTATCTGTTTCCGCCGTCCTCTCTGATTTTTTCGGTCTGGTTAATGAATTCCAAAATGATCGCTTCTGCCTCAGGATATTGCTGCATACGCTCTTTCATGTAAAACTGAAGGAACAAAAGATAATCCAGATCCTTCGTCTGAATGAACTCGTATTTCACGATCTTTTGCATATCGAAGCTTTCATTGTCCAGATATCGTTTGATATTGGTGGCGTCTCGCGTAGTCAGGATACCGGAGGCAGACCCCATCCCGCTGCTTTCGCCCCATGCGTTCGTAGCATCTCGAAATAGTTCGATAAAAGAAAACCATTGCGGGTAGTCTTTCAGGATCATCCTCTCGACTTCGTTATCATAATCCACAAAGATCGGAAGAAATCTCTGCTGAACAGACTCTTCGATCTTTTCACGGGTATTGTAATTCATGTCGGCGCCGTTGCCTGCGGTATTACCGGCGGCAATGATACGGAAGTTCGGGTGCCGTTTAACATTCTCGCCATTCGGGAAATTGTAACTCGCATCGTTTACATTCGAAAGAAACGAATTCAGTTTTACCGTCGCCCGGCTGTTTCCGTTATCCAGTTCATCACAGAAAGCGACCTTGCCGTACTTATAGCAGAGATAGAAATTCGGTGCACTGTAACCGCCGGTTGCTGTCTGAAAGCCCAGGATATCGTATTCCTCGTTGATATAACCGATATCGATAAACTCCATGTTGAGCAGATCTGTAAGCTGTTTGATCATATAGGTCTTTCCGCATCCGGACGGACCGATGAGGTAAGGATTTGCATCCTCCATCAGGGCGATCAGGACATCGTCAAACCTCTTATGATAATGCTCGCCGTTCTTCATGCGCCGTTTCTTTTCGGCCATGACAACGCCCAGGCGCTTTTTAAAGGGAATCTCCGGGTTCAGGAGCGGGTTGATCGTCGGGATGTTTAAATCGACCACAGGTGTGCTATTTGAAACGGCCCCGCCTGAAGTCGTATCCTGACGCACGATAACGGTAGGCGTTTCGCCGGACGTCGCAGCCACGATCTGTTTCTGCTGTGACACCACCTTCTCGATCGCCGCAAGGTTCGTATCGTTGAGCATCTCCAGCTGCGATACTCTTTTCACAAAGTCCTGATTTTCCTCCGCCTGTTTCATGATCCTGCGGACTTCGGCGTCATCATTGACCATGCGTTCCACCCGGCGCAATACTTTTTCGGCTTCCTGGTTCATGTGCGTGATCTCAAGTGCAGTCGAAGAAGCGATCGTACCTGCCATCGTTCGCAACTGCTCCAGCTGCGTGGTGGCTTCCTGAAACATCTGTTTCACAAACTCGCTGCTCTCCAGCGAGATTTTCTCTTTCTGCTGCTGCAGAGTCTTTTTATAATCCGCCAGGAGATCCTGTTTACAACTCTCCGCTTTCTTCTGCATCATCTCGGTCTCGCGACGGCCGATCTCTTGCAGCGAACTCGTTATTTCATCCATCATGCCGAGGAGCTGCCGGCTTCTTTGGTCTGCCTGGGCAATAACATCGGCACTGTGATCCATGATCTGGCGTGACTCGATCAGTTGTTTTTCCGCTTTTGCAATATCCACCGCATCGACATTATACACACCGTTCATTCGACGGATATTCTGGCGTTCCTGCCCGATAATGGCCTCGTACTGATTGGAAGCAGATGCTGCCAATTCATTCGTAACCCGAACCAAATGTGAGAGGTACTCACTGTCATCAATAAAGTATTCACGAACGTTGACACCGTAATCACTAAGGTAAGCAAAAAAGTCCTGTGAATTTGCATACTGATTGATCGAATTGATCAGGTAAATGTAGTTATTTTTGTCATAGAATGTGCGAAACAGGTCCGCATTATACATATTCTCCGCGATCACGCCGCGTTCTTCGAAAAACTCCAGAAATACAAGTTCCAGATCATCTGCTCCCGGTGTCTCTTCATCGTAGATAAAGATCTCTTTGTATATCTTCTCTGCACGATTTAATAGCAGATGATAAGAATCGGGTTTGAAATCCAGACGGTTACTCATGATCATCTCGACCACATCGAGGAAAAATCCCATGGGGCGGATCACAGGCTCTTTGTCGCCCTGCCGGATATCCGACAGATAAGAAACGAACTCCGGATCCTTCTCTGAACAGAGATCTCGGATTTCCGAAAGAAGATTCTTCAGTCTGCGAGACTGATTTTCATCAGCATTTGAACGAACTTTACTAAACAGTGCCATATTGACCTCTCCGATCCTGCCTCAGTTTTCTGTGCAGGTGATCTATTATAATTCTCCGACTAAAAATCGGCCTGAATAACTCTCTTTATACTCGTCGAACGAGCAGTATCCTGTGTCTTCGAACGCGATCTGAACGCGCTCCTTCGTGCCCTTTTGCACATAAATATCTCCCCGTGCATAGCGCGCATCGATCTCAACTTTATTCTCACGGCCGACGATATGGGAAAAACTGTGTTTGCGAATGATATCGTGTTTATCTTCCATCAGAAGATAGGCGACTTCGATATCCTGCTTCTTCATACTCGCATCGTCCGTATTTGAAATAGCGTAGACGATGTAGTGCCCCCACGGTAATCGGGCGACCCGGGCGCGATCCCAGCCTCTGACTAAAAGATGCATCAAACGGTCCTCTGAGATCTTCCGGCGCAGGTCCTCCTTTTGGTCGGCATCCGGCTCCGCCAGCGTCTCCATATGCTCATAAACCGTCTTCCCTACAACGTTGATCCCCGTCTTCTCTGTTATCGAAGCCCCATTTGTATCGATCGTATAGGTGCTGTAGCCTTCCAGTCCAAACGGAAGGCACGAAAAATACACCTTTACTCCCAGCCTCTCAAAACGAATCTGAATCTTCAGTTGATTTGTTTTTCCGAGATAATTCCCGATCAAAACATCATACTCACCGCCGTTTCGCCTGCGGATACGATATGGAAAATGCAGCTCCTGCTCGCCGATCACCGCATCCAGGACCCCACGACCGTGCCACGAGGCCGAAAGCAGCTTCCACTCGATCGGAACCTTATAGAACAGATGCAATTCGCGGATATAGTAACGAAGAAGCGGAACCACCAGGTAGTCCGAATAGCTTCCCGGATTGATATTGGGCTGGTCCTGCAGGATCGTCCGGGGAACATTGCCCCAGAAATCCGGTTTTTCAAAAACCGACTCTGCCGCCAGAAGTGAATCCAGTACAGCCCGGGTCTGGGGATCCATTACGATACGCTCGCGATCCTTCTGCTCCCGATAGCAGGTAACGACCTTTGCTAACAGGGCTTCGTAGTGCAGATCCAGCGCGCTTAAGTTGATCTGCCGATCCTCCCCGTCATATACGGCGACCGCGCCGACTTCATCGTTTTGGGCTATCAAGTTGTAAAAATGAACCATTTTCAGATTCGACAATCTTCCGATCTCGATCTCCAGTTCATCCATGTGTCGGTACATAGCTCCTCCTGCCGGCTTTTCTTTTTATTGATCCTTTAAATATACTACATAAGCGTTAACGTCGCCCAGCACGAAACCGCCGCAGTTATTGGTGTAGGTCACACCCCATCGCTCGGTCAATGCTTCGATCTTCCAAACCGTTCCGTCTCCGTAAGGCGTGTTCGAAAACTGTGTGAAGTTATGGAGCACACTCCAGGGCTGTTGTGCATTGGCCGTAAACAGGTTGTACGACCAAATGTTGTGTCCGGGATCCGAAGCGCCGCCGACCTGACGGAAGTTGCTTTTATTTGCCAGCGTATAGGCGCCGGAAGAACCGGCATTACCGTTCACGTTTGCCTGATAGGTCTCCGTACTCAGCTGTCCCAGCACGTGGACCATGCCCTCCGGGTTCGGGATCACATAGTATTTTGAAAGATGATCAAACGCTTGTCGCGCATATTTTGCGACCGAGTAGTTGTTGTTGATAGTTCCGGATCCGTTGATCTTCTTCGGGGGTGCAATGTTGCCCACGATCAGGGCAATATGACCGTTGTAGACCTCGATAGCGCCTTCGCGCAAAACTCCAAACGCACCGAGTGTATTGTGATCACAGGGTGTCGTAAGCACGATGCATTTTCCGAGGTTTGCAGGGTCGTTGGCAGCCGCGACAAAGATCTCCGGAGTCGCGCAGTATACATACGACAGCGGCCGGTTGTTATAATTCAGACTCAGTGTCTTATTTCGGATGTTTCCAACCCATAGGCCGGTACCTCCGGGCATGTTATGAATGCCGTTTTCCTCGAGGCAGGCCCAGACTAAGGTCGCGCAGTCAAATAACCTGTAGTTCGCATCCGTCGTCTTTTTCGCGCCCATCTTATAACCGCTGCCTAACCGGCTCACAGCCGACTGAACGACTGCATGATTGATCCCTGCGGGCAACGCGCTGACCTGTCTTTCCTGCGCAGTCACCGAAAGCACGATCGAAAGGCTGCCATAGGTGACCGTGATCTCGTTGTTGATATCATTTAATTCCAGCGGGGTGGCTGCCCATCCGGGCGGGTCGGTCAGAACGGAATCGTCACTCATGACGACCTCGATCTTAAAATCCCGGGCCGAAAGGCTTTCTCCCACATAATGCTCTTTGCGGATCGATGCCCGAAGTTCTTTCGGGACCACCTGCGCCTGCGTCGGCGTCTCGGTCGTCTCTTCCTGCGTCGTCTCCGGCACTGTTTCAGCAGAAGTTCCGATTTCTGCTTCCGAAGTCGTTTCCGGCTCAGTTGGATCGATATCCGCACTTCCCTCCGTCGAAGATTCCACGGTTTCCTGTTCTGTCGCAGCTTCCGCGGACGAACTTTCATCGGTATCCGGCTGCGTCGTTTCCGGTGTCGTATCCGGCTCTCCGACTGTAGTTTCTTCTTCCGCAGGCAGCGTCTCTGTTTCCGTCGTTTCCACCTGCGCAGCAGACTCGGACAGCGTCTCCGAAATATCGGCCGTTGTTTTCGGCGCAGCGTTCTGCGTCGGAGCGTCCGTCGGAACTTCCAAAGTCTCTGCTGTTGTCGGAGCCACGATCGGCGCTGCTGTAGGTACTTCCGGTGCAGCGGTTGGAAGCACCGGGGCTATGGTCTCTGCCGGGGCTGTAGTCGGGCGTTCCGGCGCTAAAGTCTGGGCCGGCTGCTTCGGATCCTCCGATACCACTGTCTGTGCGGGAACTTCCTCTGTCTGCGGCACCTCCGCCGTATCCTCGACCTCCGTCGAATATGCTTCAAAATCCGTCGTATCTTCGGTCGTCTCTGTGTTATCCGGTTGCGATTCCGGCACCGTTTCGTCCGGATCCGCCTGCAGCGTTATCACGACCTCATAAATATCCTGTTTTGTCGTTTCGAAAGCAACGGGCTCCGTAACGTTTACACTCTCCGAAGTACTTACGATAGCCTCCGTAGTCTCCCTCGGAGAAACATAGTACCGGGCATCTTCTGCGATCTGACCTGAACCACCCTTACAACCGGTCAGCACCACCAGAAAGGTGCAGACGATGATCCATATAGAACGTTTTATTATTTTCATACCGCCACTCCTTTCCGATATCTCTGACCGATCCACGGGGAACGGTTATTACAGGGTCTCCGCCCGGTTTTCGATGTTTTTCCTGAAATTGATCACATCATGATCGTACTCTTTATTCATGAACGAGGACGTGATCATGAAGTCCGCCCCGGCACGGCTGATAGCCATGGGGATGTCATACACCTGGGCAATGCGCATCAGCGCCTTAACATCCGGGTCATGCGGCTGCGCAGTCAGCGGGTCCGAGAAGAAAACGATCATATCGATCTTCCCTTCCACGATCCGGGCGCCGATCTGCTGGTCGCCGCCGAGCGGGCCGGAATTGTAGCCTTTTACCGTCAGTCCCGCACGTGCCGTGATCATACGCGCCGTGGTTCCGGTCCCGACCAGATTGTGCTTCGACAGGATCTTCGCGTGTTTCTTGCACCACTCGATCAGCTCAGGCTTTTTTCCATCATGAGCGATCAGGGCGATGGTCTTTTGCTTCCCTATGGTAAGTGTAATAAAATCAGGTTCCATATGTACTCCTCTCTTACAGTCCGAAACCGTCAAACAGCGAAAACTGGGCGCTGTCCGGAATGCCGTTCAACAGCCCTAATTCGCTCATCTTTTCGATGATGGTCTTCGACAGTTTCGCACGGTCTTTCAGGTCGTCCTTCGATACGAAGGGTCCCTGTTTCGCGGCTGCTTCCAGGCCTTCGGCCGCCTTCTGGCCCATGCCCTCGATCGACATGAACGAAGGCATCAGTTTTCCGTCGATGATCTGGAAACGGTCCGCCTTCGCGCGGTAAATGTCGATCGGCATGAAATCAAAGCCTCTTTCGTACATCTCCTGCACGATACGCATGTCACGGAGCATATCCTGCTCCTTCACCGACAGGTCGTTTTTGTTATGTGTATAACGGTTCCAAAATTCCATCAAGGTCGCCTTCAGTTTGGGATATCCCATGCACATGACTTCATAGGAGAAGCCGACTGCGCGGATACTGAAGAAAGCCGCATAATAGGCTAACGGATGGAAGATCTTACAGTAGGCGATGCGCCAGGCCATCATAACGTAAGCCGCAGCGTGCGCCTTCGGGAACATATATTTGATCTTTTTGCAGGACCAGATGTACCAGTCCGGAACGCCGTGCTCGGTCATGGTCTCCACCCACTCGGGTTTCAATCCCTTACCCTTACGTACGCTCTCCATAATGATGAACGCCAGGTTCGGCTCCAGGCCCTTACTGATCAGGTAGATCATGATGTCGTCACGCGTACAGATGGCGGTCTGAATGGTCGCCGTGCCTTCGTCGATCAGCGTTTTCGCATTGCCCAGCCAAACGTCGGTACCATGCGACAGGCCGGAAATACGGATCAGGTCGGCAAAACACGTCGGTTTCGCGTCAATGACCATCTGCATGGCGAAATCGGTGCCGAACTCGGGAATGCCCAGGCAGCCCAGCTTACAGTTCAGAAGCGAACCCGGTTTTACACCCAGGGCGTCGGTGTTTTGGAACAGGGACATGACTTCCGGCGAGTCAAGCGGGAAATCCTGCGCAGATAGGCCGGTGACATCCTCCAAAAAACGAATCATGGTCGGATCATCGTGTCCCAGAATATCGAGTTTCAACAGGTTATGGTCAATGGAATGGTAGTCAAAGTGCGTGGTTATGATGTTCGTGGTCATATCGTTCGCAGGATGCTGCACCGGCGTAAAGGAATAGATCTCCTCACCGTGCGGCAGAACGATGATGCCGCCGGGGTGCTGTCCGGTGGAACGCCGGATCCCGACACAGCCGGCTGCGATCCGGTCCAGTTCGCAGCTGCGCTTCGACTCACCGTGATCGTCAAAATAATGCTTAGCATAACCATAGGCCGTTTTATCCGCGACCGTCGCGATGGTACCTGCGCGGAAGGTATGACCCTCACCGAAGATGACCTCGGTATAGGCATGCGCCTTACTCTGGTACTCTCCGGAGAAATTCAGGTCGATATCCGGCTCCTTATTGCCCTCGAACCCAAGGAAGGTCTCAAACGGTATATCGAACCCGTTCTTTTTCATTTTAATTCCGCAATTCGGGCAGATCTTATCGGGCATATCACAGCCGCAGCCTAAGCCCCCGCCGTACTTCTTAACATCCTCGGAATCAAAATCCGAATAATGACACTGCGGACAGTAATAATGCGGGCTCAGCGGGTTTACCTCGGTGATACCGGACATGGTCGCCGCCAGGGACGAACCGACCGAACCACGGGAGCCGACCAGATAACCGTCGGCGTTCGATTTTAGTACGAGTTTTCGGGCAATGATATACATGACCGAATATCCGTTGGATATGATGGAGTTAAGCTCTTTATCCAGGCGCTCCCGAACGATATCGGGAAGCGGTTTACCGTAGATGGACTCCGCCTTCTCATAGCAGCTGGACCGAAGCTCCTGATCGGAGTTTTCGATGACCGGCGGACATTTGTCAGGACGCACCGGTGAGATCTTTTCGATTCGGTCGCTGATCTTGTGCGTGTTCGTCACAACGACTTCGTAGGCCTTCTCCGCTCCGAGATAAGCAAACTCGTCGAGCATCTCCTGTGTTGTATGGAAATACAACGGCGGCTGCGGTTTTTCTTTCTCGATCTTATCAAAAAGAATGATGCGGCGATAGATCTCGTCCTCGGGCGCCAGAAAATGCACATCTCCGGTCGCGACGACGGGTTTATCCAGTTTTTCACCCAGCGCGATCACCTTGCGGTTCAGATCCATCAGGTCTTCTTTGCTGTTGATGTTGTCGTAATCTTCATCGTCGATCAAAAACTGGTTGTTGCCCAGCGGCTGGATCTCGAGATAGTCGTAGTACGAGGCGATCCGTGCCAGATCGTTATCCGACTCGCCCCGGATCAGTGCTTCAAACAGTTCGCCGGAAGCACAGGCCGACCCTACCAGAATGCCTTCCCGGTACTGCTCCAGCATGCTCTTCGGAATGCGGGGCTTACGCGCGAAATACTTCAAATGGGAGAACGAGATCATGCGATACAAATTTACACGTCCGACCTCGCTGGCAGCCAGGAGCACCGCATGATACATCGGTAGCTTCTTGATCGCTTCCTCCGAGATCTTGCAACTCTCTTCGAGCGCGTCCACGTCCGTAATGTTTTTCTCGCTCAGCATTTCGCAGAGTTTCTGGAAAATCAGGGCAGTCGCAGCTGCGTCGTCAACGGCACGGTGATGGTGCTCATTGACCACGCCGAGTTCCTTGCATACCGTATCCAGACGGTAACGCGGCAGGTGCGGCAGCAGGCTGCGCGCCATACCGATGGTATCGATCCAGGTTCCGTCAAAAGAAAGCCCCAGATCCTTCGCTTTCTGCTTGATAAAGCCGACGTCGAATTCGGCATTGTGCGCAACGAGGACCGCATCCCCGACAAATTCCAGAAAACGCGGCAGGATCACGTCGATGGTCGGCGCGTCCATGACCATGGCATCGTTGATGCTGGTCAGTTTTTCGATACGATACGGGATCGGTTTCTTCGGGTTGATGAACTCCGAGAAACGGTCGATCACTTCGTTGTTGCGGATCTTCACCGCGCCGATCTCGATTATGTCGTTATACAGGGGCGAAAAGCCCGTTGTCTCAATATCAAATACAATAAAGGTCGTGTCCGTCAGGCTCTGGCCCTTGCTGTCATTGACCGTGTGTTTGTGATCGTCGACCAGATAGGCCTCCACACCGTAGATGACCTTGAAATCCGATCCCTTATCGAGCGCATGCATGGCATCGGGAAATGCATGCACGACTCCATGATCCGTGATGGCCAGCGCAGGGTGTCCCCATTTGACTGCCTGTTTAACGAGTGCGCCGGCGTCGGATACGCCGTCCATCTCACTCATCTTCGTGTGGCAGTGGAGTTCGATCCGTTTTACGGGAGCGTCGTCGACACGTTTCGCGCGTTTATCGGTAGATTTACGGATCGCACGTACCGAGGCGATCTCATAATCACGATCATAGTTGTCATACTGGCAGATGCCCCAGACTTCAACGAACATCCCGTCCTTCAAAAGGTTTTTGAACTCCGGCATGTCCTCCGTCGCTATGAACATCTTGCATCGGATACTGTCGGTAAAATCCGTGATGCAGAACGAAACGATGTTTTTCGTACCGTTGCTGATCTCTCTCGAATCCATCCCGAAGACCTGTCCGTACAGGAATACCTCACCGACGTCGGAATACAGCGTATTGATTGGCGTAAAGGTATCCGGAGAAACAAAGGACTGACCGTAGATCGAGTTTTCGTCGTTCGTATCACGCAATCCTTCAACACCGCGGAAACGGCGCGGAGCCTGATAGGACTTTCCGTCCTTACCTCCCTGACGCGCATTCCGTCCCCACCGACCGCCGGTGGCCGGCTTTTGCGTTGCGGCCGACTGCTGTCCACCGGCTTCTTTCTTTTCGGTTTTCTCTGCTTTGTTGTTTTTCGACTCGGATCTGACTTCCGATCCGTCCGCTGCTTTTTTCTGCTCTGGCTTCTGCTGGGGTCTTGCAGCCTGGCCGGGATCCATGGCGGACAGTTCGCTTATATAATTTTCGACATTCGGGAAGGTGGCCGTAGGTACTTCGCTTCCATCCTCCGAAGCAGCGATGTACGGCATGCCTTCGGCATCCATCTCGAATTCGGCACCCTTCGCATCGTACTCGAGGAATTCCTCGTCCGAACGTCTCGAAGGCATGTTTTCCGAACGCAGTTTCACCTGTTCGTCCATATGGACCTGAACATTTACCTCCATGGAAAAACGCTCCAGGAAGAGCTTTTTCAGGTTTTTGATCAGGCACTCCAGTTTCTTTTCGATCACTTCGCTCTTACAGGTTGTAAGCGTCAGCGTATATCCTTCCGCTTCCCAGCGGGCATTCTTCAGATGCACTGCAACCGCCGGCATCAAAACAAAGCACTCATCCAACAAACTGTCTTTATATACTTCCAGCAGATTCGCAAGTGTATACTGCGCGGACAGATCGTAGTGCTCCACAAAATGTACATTGGTATTTTCATCCAGCACCTGCCTTTGGATCTCACGCTCACAGTAGCGTATATCCGGACGCAGGATCAGATTGTCGCAATGCATGCGGATGAGAAGGATCTTCGGATCCTCCATCTTGAGATCCATCTGGTCGATCCAGACCTCCGAAAAAACATCGCGGCACTCTTCTTTTAAAGAAAGGTCGGTAAATACTTCAAAAAACTTCTTACTCAAACGGACCCCCTTATATGCCTCAAGGATGCCGAGCCTAGGCTTTCAGCATCCCATCCAGTTCTTGTTTCAAAGCCTGCAAAAGCTCCGCCTCCGGGACTTTTCGCAGGATCTCTCCCTTACGGAATATCAAGCCCACACCGTCGCCGCCGGCTATGCCCAGATCGGCTTCACGCGCCTCTCCGGGACCATTGACCACACAGCCCATAACGGCCACCTTGATGCTCAGCGGGTATTCTTCCACCAGACGTTCCGTTTTTTCTGCCAGGTCGATCAGGTTGATACGTGTCCGGCCGCAAGTCGGACAGGAAACGACTTCGATACCGTCATGGCGCAGTCCCAGCGTGCGCAGGATCAGTTTTGCGCTCTTGATCTCGTATACCGGATCCCCGGTCAATGAAACACGGATCGTATCGCCGATCCCCTGATTCAGGATGAGGCCGAGACCTAAAGCGGATTTGATATTGCCCGAAGAAACGGTGCCGGCCTCCGTTATACCTACATGCAGCGGATGGTTCGTCTGCGTCGCAATGAGTTCATGCGCGCGCACGCACATCATAACGTTGGAGGACTTGATGCTGATGACCAGATTATCATAGCCCATATCCTCGATGCGATGCACCTTATCCAAGGCGCTTTCTACCAGGCCTTCGGCGGTCACCCCTCCGTTTTTTGCGAGGATCTCCTGCTCCAGGGAACCGGAATTCACACCGACACGAATGGGAACATTACGCTCGCGGGCCGCCCGGACCACTTCTGCCAGTTTCTCGGGGCCGCCGATGTTTCCCGGATTGATGCGTATCTTATCCGCGCCGTTTTCGATCGCGCGGATCGCAAGCCGGTGATCGAAATGGATATCGGCTACGAGCGGAATATGGATCTGCGGTTTGATCTTCGCTATGGCGTCCGCGCCCTCCGGAGTAGCAGCCGTGCAGCGGATGATCTCACAACCCGCCTGTTCCAACTTCAGTATCTGTGCGACGGTCGCTTCAACATCCTCGGTGCGGGTATTCGTCATGGACTGGATACGGATCGGATTTCCGCCTCCGATCACAACGTTTCCGATAGAAACGGTCTGGGTATGTTCTCTCATGTTACAGCCTTTATTTAATCTTTATCAGATATACGGATCTCTTTGTACTACGCGCCTATGAGATCCTAAAAAAACTTTCGAAAATCGTTAAACAGAACAAACAGCATCAGAAGGAGCAAAAACAGTGCTCCCGCGATGGTCACGTAGCCTTCCTTTTCCTTAGAGACAGGCTTACCGCGAATAACTTCGATAAAACAGAACAACAGTCTTCCGCCGTCTAAAGCCGGTATGGGAAGCAGGTTCATGACGCCGATATTGGCAGAAAACAGGATCGCCAGATTCAGAAGGTTCAGGATCACCATTCCCGCTCCTTCTTTTTTGGTTTCGCTCACTGTGTTTCCGACGATCTGGGAGATTCCCACCGGTCCGGAGAGGTCATTGACCGAGGCTTTTCCGGTAAAAAGCATGCCGAGACTCTTTACCGTCAGATTGATCCAGTAAGCTACCTCATGACCGCTCAGCCGCAGGATGCGAAGCGCACCCACGTTCTCACGGCTCATATATTGAAAACCGATCAGCATACGGCGCGTGGCCGGTTTATCTTCTTCGTCCTTTTTAGGGGAATTCTGCTGCAGCTGTTCTTTTTCTTCCTCTGCCATCTCCTGGGTCTGTTCCATCGGAACCAGTTCGACCGTGTGTTTCTCTCCGTCACGCTCAAATACGACGGTCAGAGGGCCCTCTTTATAATTAAACTGCATGTAAAGGGTCAGGTCACGCTGCGTCAGGATGCGGTGTCCGTTGACCGAATAGATCACATCTCCGGCCTGAATACCTGCCGCCTGTGCAGGATATCCGTCGATCGTCTTACCGACCCTGGGTGTGTCCACACCGGCAAATGCAAACAGGATCAGCGAAAAAACAAAGGCCAGCAGGAAATTAAACAGGGGGCCTGCGAGAAGGATCGCAATGCGCGCCCATACCGATTTATCGGTAAAACTTTTGCCCTCCAGGCTTTCGAGTTTTTTTGCCGCTTCCTCGTCTTCCATGTCTGCCAGGCCCATGTCCGCTCCCAGCATCTGGCACGCTCCGCCGAAAGGGATCCATTTCAGGGAATATTTGGTCCCGTTTTTTGTCTTTGATATGATGTCCGGACCGAAGCCGACGGAAAACTCGACCACATGCACACCGTTTCTTTTCGCTATGATGAAATGGCCGAATTCATGCACCGTGACCAGGATCCCAAGGATCAACAAAGTCGCTATTATACCAATTACAATATCCATACTACCTCATTTGGGGCTCAGACCCCCGATGTTTCTGAAACGCCGTTCACAAGAGCGTAACTCAGGCTCTCTCACACAGGCGACGTGTTTCCCTCTCCGTCTCGAAGATGTCGTCCAAAGACGCGTCCGCAATGTAGGGAACGATCTCGACCGCGCGCGCGATCGTCTCGTAAATATCTGTGTAACGGATCTTTCCGGCGAGGAAATCCGCGACAGCGACCTCATTGGCCGCATTAAAAACTGTGGGTGCATTGCCCCCCTTGCGTCCGATCTCGTACGCCAGTTTCAGCGCAGGAAAACGGTCGAAGTCGGGAGCCTCGAAGGTGATCTGCTTCAGCTTCGTGAAATCGAGGAAATCCCCACGCAAAGGACGTCGGTTCGGATAGGCGAGCGCGTACAGAATGGGCAGCCGCATATCCGGCGTGCCCAGCTGCGCGATCACCGCGCCGTCGTTGAATTCCACCATGGAATGGATTATGCTCTGCGGCTGAACGACGACTTCGATCTGATCGTAGGTCGCGTCAAACAGCCAGTGCGCCTCCATGACTTCCAGGCCTTTATTTACCATGGTCGAAGAGTCCACCGTGATCTTCGCGCCCATGGACCAGTTCGGATGTGCCAGGGCGTCCGCCACTGTAATGTGTTCCATCTGCTCCTTCGTGTAGGTCCGAAACGGACCGCCGGAGGCCGTGAGCAAAATACGGCGCAGCTGATCGCGCGCAGGCTCCTTACGCAGACACTGGAAGATCGCGCTGTGTTCGCTGTCTACCGGCAGAATGGAAACGCCCTCCTTCTGCGAAAGAGGCATGATGATGTGTCCCGCCGTGACCAGCGTTTCTTTATTCGCGAGGGCAATGTCTTTATGAGCACGGATCGCGGCCACCGTAGGGCGGATGCCCATCATGCCGACAAACGCGGTCACGACCACGTCCGTATGCGGCATGACCGCGATCTCCAGCAGACCTTCCATCCCGGAAACGACCTTGCAGTCGGAAATGCCCGAGATCTGCGTTTTAAAGGCCTTAGCGGCGTTTTCGTCGTAGATGCCTACTACTTCAGGGTGAAACCGTAAAACCTGCTCTTTCAGCAGATCCGGGCGGTTTCCAGCCGCTGCGAGCGCAGTGACTTTCATATCGGATGCATTGTCCGCGATCACGGACAGCGTCTGGGTGCCGATGGATCCCGTGGATCCCAAGACGGCGATTCTTTTCATGGCATACACCTTCCGATAAATGATTTATTACTAGGTCAGATGGCGGAACAGCTCCGCTATGTAAAAGGCTACCGGAGCGGCAAACAAAATGGAGTCAAAACGATCCAGAACACCTCCGTGTCCCGGAATCAGTTTGCCGTAATCCTTGATGCCGTGATTTCGTTTGATCGCAGATGCAGCGAGGTCACCGATCACGGAGATCGCCCCGCAGAATATGCAGAGAATCATGCACACCAGTGCAGGGTTCGCGCCCAGGACGGTCATCCTTTTGGCAAATATAAGGCCATAGACCAGGCCTAAGATCCCCGCCCCGATCAGCCCTCCGAAGAAGCCCTCGACGGATTTCTTCGGGCTTAATACCGGTGCCATCTGGTGTGTTTTCAAAAATCTCTTGCAGAGCATTCCCGTGCAGTAAGCGCAAGTATCGCTGCCCCATGAGGCGATGACGATGAGCCATACCAGAAACTTTCCCCCGGGAGCCATACGAAGCTGATAGACGTACGAGAGCAGCAACGCCACATAGATGAATGCGGTAAATGAAGCAAAAGTTGCCTCGCTGTTGTATTTCGGATATGTGAGCACATAGACCGACATCAGTAGCAAAAAGAAACCGACGATGGTCAGCGTCAGAAGATCCATGCGTTCCAGATACAACAAGACGTAGAGTCCGATCGTCGCAGCATAGGCACAATAGCCCGGCAGTTTTCTCTCCAGCCGAAACACCCGGAGGAACTCGAATACGCCGACCAGCGACAAAAGCCCCATGGTAACGAGAAGCACTTCGTTTCCGGTGATAATGGTCACCAGCATCAATAAAACAAGAACGATACCGCTCAATAATCTTTGGATAAACAACTCTGTCTTACCTTCTCTTTCGATGAAGTGTTTGAAAATTTATTTTTTGGACAGTCCGCCAAACCTGCGGTCACGGCTGCTGTAGTAACGAACGGCTTCGATCAGGTCGTTCTTCGAAAAATCCGGCCACAAAACGTCGGTGAAATACAGTTCGGCATAAGCGGACTGCCAGATCAGATAGTTCGAAAGACGCTGTTCACCGCTGGTGCGGATGACCAGGTCGGGATCCGGGATCAGTTTCGTATCGAGATGTTTCGAGATCACCTCTTCGGTCACGTCGCCGGTCAGTCTTCCGTTTTTCGCCTCCGCGATCAGTTTATTGACCGCGCGCGTGATCTCATCACGTCCGCCGTAGTTGATCGCTATGGTAAATGTAATGCGTGTATTATCCTTCGTTTTCTCTTCGAGCTCATTGATCCCGTCAATGATGTCCTGCGGAAAACGCGAACGCTCGCCGATCATGAGCACACGGGCATCGTTCTCCAAAGCGGTCTTCAAAAGACGCTTCATGTATTTGCGGAACAGATTCATGAGACCACTCACCTCTTCCTCGGGGCGTTTCCAGTTCTCCGTGGAAAAACCGTAGACCGTCAGATATTTGATCCCCAGATCTGCTGCGTGGAATACGGTCTTTTCGACCGTGGCAAAACCCTGCGCATGGCCCAGGTTTCTGGGCAGGCCGCGCTTTTTCGCCCACCGGCCGTTGCCGTCCAGGATGATGGCTACGTGCTGCGGAATATTCAGTCCCTCAACCGAGACCTCCGTATTTTTCTTTCTCTTAAACATATGATTACCTTTTTCACAACAAGGAAGGTCTGCTTTTTGCAAACCTTCCTTGCTCTTTTCTTCAGCGTACGACGATCAGACCGTCATGATCTCCTTCGTCTTTGCTTCAGCCATCTTATCGATCTTTTCGATGTATTTGTCCGTCAGCTTCTGAACGCTTTCTTCGGAATCCTTAAGTTCGTCTTCCGTGATCTCCGAACCCTTCTGCATCTTCTTGAATGCTTCGTTTGCATCACGACGGATGTTGCGGATCGCTACTTTCGCGTTCTCGGCTTTTTTCTTAACATCCTTCGCCAGTTCCTTACGACGTTCTTCGGTCAGTTCGGGGAACACCAGACGGATCACACGTCCGTCGTTGCTCGGGGTAATGCCGATATCGGAGATCATGATCTGTTTCTCGATATCTTTGATCAGGCTTTTCTCCCAAGGCTGGATCTGAATCACGCGCGGCTCAGGCACGGAAACGTTCGCGACCTGCTGGATGGTGCTGGAAACACCGTAATAATCCACACGCAGGCGGTTCAAGATCGCGGGGTTCGCGCGGCCGGCGCGAATGCCCTGATACTCTTCGTTCAGGGAGTCACAGGATTTCTCCATTTTCTCTTCGTATGAAAACAATTCCTCTTCCATATCCATAACTGCAAATCCTCCGTTTCTTATAAAATGTGCCGGTCGTTCTTTTGGTCAGACCGTAACTACAGTGCCGTTAATTCTGCCCAGCATCGCGTTTGCGATACTGTTCTCTTCCTTCAGCGAGAAGATGGCGAGCGGGATTTTGTTTTCCAGGCACATGATAGATGCCGTAAGATCGATCACGCCGAGTTTCTTCTCTACGACTTCGGCCATTGTAAGTGTATCGTACTTCTTCGCGTTCGGGTTTATCATCGGGTCGGAGTCATATACACCGTCGATGTTCTTTGCGAGCAGAATACAATCCGCTTCCATCTCAATGGCGCGCAGGGCAATGCCTGTATCGGTCGAAAAATACGGATGTCCGGTGCCGCCTGCAAAGAAGCAGACCTCTCCGGCTGCAAACGCTTCTTCTGCCGCATCCTTTGAGAAAAGAGTCGACATGGTCCCGCAGGCAAACGGTGTAAAGATGCGAGTCTTCAAACCGACGCCGCGAAAGATCTCAGATACATAGATCGCGTTCATGATCGTAGCCAGCATGCCGATCTGGTCGGATTTGGTCCGCTCGATCTCGTTTCCGGTACGACCGCGCCAGAAGTTCCCGCCGCCGATGATGACGCCTAGGCGGATGTCGCCTGCTTCGTCGAATGCCGACCGCACCTGCAGCGCGACATTACGGCAGATATCCTCATCAAATCCGGTCTTTTTATCCCCTGCGAGCGCCTCACCGCTCAGTTTCAAAAAGATACGTTTCATAGTTTCTCCTCTGTTTCGGCTCCGGTCCGGTCTCACCTGCCGCAGCCGCGATATGTATCCCTCAAATGAGGAATGTTTCTCCTCTTTTCAGTGTACCATATCCGCTTGCTTTTGTCTAGTAGATTCGCAAGCAGAGAGGCTTCCTCAGTCGACGACAGCCTCCTCATCGGAAAGTTTCCCGTCCGCCATGTATACGATCCGGTGACACATCTGTTTTACGACGTTCCGGTCGTGGGAAATAAAGAGAAAAGCGATGTTCGTTTCCCGCTGGACCTGCAAAAACAACTCCAAAATCTGCTTCTGGACCGTAACATCCAGCGCTGACACCGGTTCATCCGCAATGATGAACTTCGAGCCCTGAACCAGCGCGATCGCTATGGAGATGCGTTGCCGCATGCCGCCCGAAAGCTCCCTTGGATATCGGTCCAAAACCTCCGGCTTTAATCCCACCTGTGTGACCGTATCGATGATCAGCCGGCTTTTCTGATCCGGCGTCAGATCCGTACGAAGCGCCAGCGGTTGTCTCAGGATCCATCCTATCTTTTTCTTCGGATTCAGCGAGCTGTACGGATCCTGGAAAATCATCTGCGGATGCTTCGTGTGGTGGATCACTGCACCCTCCGTATCCTTAAGCAGGCCCAGAATGCCTTTCGACAGTGTGGATTTTCCGCAGCCGCTCCGTCCGACCAGTCCGACACACTCACCGGCGTGGATGGTCAGGTCGACATGATCCACGATGCACACGCGTCCGCCTCTCTCGTAAAAATGCTTCTTTTTCTTCGGGTAGAAAGCCGAGAAATCTTTGATCTCCAGAACCGGCTCCTCCAAAACAGCGTCCTTATCTTCACGAGGCGTTCCGTCCGGGATGGACGCGATCAGGATCTTCGTATACTCCTCCTTCGGATGGAGGAATATCTCCCTAGGCGTTCCGGTCTCTACGATCTTACCGTTCTGCATGACATAGATACGGTCGCAGAAATTCTGGACGATACTCATATTATGGGAAATGAACAGGACTGCCATATGCAGTTCCCGGTTGAGTTTCTTCAGCAGCTGTAGGATCTGGTCCTGCAATACTACATCCAGGGCTGTCGTCGGTTCATCCGCGATCATAAGGCGCGGCTGTCCGATCAAAGCGATCGCGATCATCACGCGCTGACGCATGCCGCCCGACAGTTCGTGCGGGTACATGGTCACGATCTGCTCGGGGTGGTCCAGCCCAACGACCTTCAAGGTCTCGATCACCTTTTCTTTACGTTTCTCCTCAGTCCAGTCGCCGAATTCTTCGGGATGCAGCAGCATGACTTCTTCGACCTGACGGCCGATCTTCATCAGCGGATTCAACGATGTCATGGGTTCCTGGAAGACCATGGAGATCTCCGCTCCCTTATACATCTGCCGCTCATTTACCTTTAATTCCGACAGATCCTTGCCGTCAAACAGGGCGCTGCCGGACACCTTTGCATCATCGTTTAACAGTCCCATCACGGACAGGGCGGACACGGATTTACCGGATCCCGACTCGCCGATGATGCCGACGATCTCGTTCTCATTTACCTGAAAATTCACGTGGTCTACCGCGACCTTATCACGGAATTCCACGCACAGGTCTTTCACGGATAACAGCATGTCACACCCCCTTCTCTGCATAGTTTTCACTGACGAAGCTGAAACCTAAGATCAGCAGGATCAGGAAAATGCCCGGGGCCACAACGCACCAGGGCGACGAAAACATAACGCCCTGCGCTTCCGCCAGCATACGGCCCAACGAAGCTTCCGGCGGCGTCACGCCGATGCCCAGGAAACTGAGGCCGGATTCCGCCAGGACAGCATTGTTAAAGCCGACCGCAACGCCGGCCATCCACGTGGGAAATATATTCGGGAATATGTGTATAAAAATGATCCGAAGCTTCCCGGCGCCCATCAGGCGGGCGCTGCGGACGTACTCGGCGTCCTTTACCTTAATGACCTCGCCGCGTACGAGACGGGCGAAACTCGGGATGAAGGCGATACCGAGCGCAAAGATCACGTTATACTTTCCGGCGCCGACCAGGCTGATCATGACCAGAGCCAGCAAGATGCTGGGGATCGAGATCAGCGTATCGTTCAGTCGCATGATCACTTCATCCAGCCAACCTCCCAGGTATCCGGACAGGGAGCCGACAACGGCACCGATCAGGCCGCCCAGGGCTACGACGCCAAACGCGATGGTAAACGAATCCTGCATGCCCACGAGCACACGTGAAAACACGTCACGGCCGTATTCGTCCGTTCCGAAAATATGCTTCAGGGATATGCCCTGCCCCATAACGGAGGCATCCATGGCATTCGGATCGTACGGCAACCAAAAATAACTGAGCAGTACCAGCAGAAACAACACCGACAGAAGGATGAAGCCAACGTGAAAATATTGATTTCTTTTCTTCCAAAAACGTACAAACCTGCGCATACATCAATCCTCCATATCGATTCTGGGGTCGATGCACTGATACAGGATATCAACGATCGTATTCATGACAATAACCACAAACGCCATATACAGGATGATCACGGAAACCACCGGGAAATCGCGGTGATTGATCGACGAGATCAGCAGCTGTCCCATACCGGGCAGACCGAACACCTGCTCCACCACGATACTGCCGGCCATGATCTCGGCGATGGTCATGCCCAATATCGTGATCACAGGCAGAATCGCGTTTTTCAAAATATGGCGGTAAAACACATGTTTTTCGCCCGCACCCTTGGAATATGCAGTGCGTACGTAGTCCTTACGGGATTCGTCGAGGACATTGGCCCGAAGGAAACGGGAAACCATGGAGATCTTCGGGATCGCTATGGCAAACGCTCCCGGGATCATGCATCCCAAAAAGCCGAAAAAACTATTTTCCGGCCGGACGAAATAATAAGGCACAAAAAGCTTCAGACCCAGGCCGAAGATCAGGATGATCAGGATACCTGTGAAGAAAGACGGAATGGCCATGAACACCTGCGTGGTCACATGCAGGGCGGCGCCCACAGGCTTCTTAGCGGTACGTCCGAGGAATATACCGACCGGCAGTGAGATCAGCACGATCAGGATGAAACTCTCTATGGCCAGGAAAAATGTAACCTTCAGTTTGTTTCCGATCAGGTCGGCCACCGACATATCGTACTTATAGGAGTCGCCGAAGTCGCCCTTAAACAGACCGAAAAGCCAGTTAAAATATCGCTTGAAGAACGGGTCGTCCAGATGCAGCTGTTTTCTGAGAGCCGCGATCTGCTCCGGCGTTGCATCCGTTCCGAGACGCGAAACAGCGCCATCTCCCGGGATGATCTGGAAGATGACGAAAATCAGAAAAGAGATCAAAAGCAAGGTGACGGCCAGCGTCAGCAACCGTCTGAGGATCTGTTTCATTTGCGCCTCCATAAAAACAGCCGGAAGGCGTTACCGCCCTCCGGCATACTATTCACATAACGCTTCCTACATAATAGCAGAAAGGCGGTCAATTTGCAACTTTTACATTTCCCATAACTTCGTTCTGAAGTTCTACGGGAGGAATATCGATACCTACGGCCAGCGCCCCCGGTCCGATGTGGCACGAAACGGAAAGCGACAGCTCTGCGATGTCTACCGGGATGCCCGGATATTTCTCTGCCAATTCGTTTCTGAGCTCTTCGACTGCTTCGAAGTTACGCGTATGAACCGCATACAAATGCACCTGCTTATTCAGGAACGCCTCGGTAAAACGCTCGCGCAGGTCTTTATCTACCGCGTCGACCATGATCTTACGCGCCTGCTTGATACCTCTGCATCTGGAAAATGCATCCAGCTTACCGCCCTGGATCTGAAGCACGGGTTTAATGTTCAGTAACGCGCCGAGTGCTGCGCCCGCCGGCGTTACACGGCCGCCCTTACGGAGATACTTCAGTGTATCCACCATGATGTAGATCGATGACTCGAACTTATCGCGAATCAGAATATCATGGATCTCGCGACCCGAATAACCCAGATCCGCCAGCTGCTTCGCGTAGATCGCGCTGCCCGCCTGTGTAATGGAAATGCGCTGGTTATTGACCACGAAGACTTTGTCTTCGTAATCCTCAGCAACGAGTGTCGCGGTCTCACAGGAGCCGGACAGTCCGCTGGACATCGGGATATAGACGACCTCGTCATGTGTCTTAAGCAGGCCATCCCAAGTGTCCATCAAAGTACCGACGGTCGGCTGGGAAGTAAGGATCTTACAATCCTGTTTCAGCATGTCGAAGAACTCTTCCTTCGTGATGGAAATGTCCTCAAAGTACTCTTTATCGTTGATCGTAAACGGCATGGGAACAACAAAAACGCCATATTCTTGCGCTTGCTGCGGTGAAAGTCCGCTGTTGCTATCCGTTAAAATCGCTACTTTACTCATCTTCTGTTCTCCTTCGGAATTTGTCTCATTCCCCTTAAAAATTCAGGGTCTGAAACCATTTCTTAAGATAATTGCATACCCTTACGAATGCATTATATACGAAGCCGAACGAAAATGCAATAGAAATTTTCAGAAAATTAAATACTACATTTTAGAATATTCAGAACGCATCACGCGGTTATTATTACACGCATTGCCCGTTATTAATACGTTTTAATGTAGTATTAAAAACTACTAGTGACAAAACAAAAAACCGGAGGCATTATGCCTCCGGTTTCGTTCTTACTATTTGTTTATCGATCAATCTTCCTGAAGCGACCAGAGCAGAATGTCCAGGTTCTCTTTCTGAGACTCGACCTGTTCTGCGGTACCGTAAAGATCGACCAACCATGTGCTGCCCTCATCATTTACAGAAACACAGATGATCTCTTGCATCTGCTGTCCATTATTCTCATAGGACATAGTCGTGGTCTTGTAGACCATCTTGCCACGAACTTCTTCGATATCTGTGAAGGAAACCGCAGGGTTTTCGCTCAAACGGTCAATGATGGACTGAACGTATTTTTCCGAAGATGCATCTCCCATAAGTTCAAAATGCTGGACCAGGAAATTCCCTTCCTTCGCTTCATCGTAATAAAGGCAATAACCTTTCTCCTCAGGAACGAACTCGGTAACAACGCCGGGCTTATATACTGCCTTGACATCTACCTTGTCCGGCATCGTTTCCTTCCAGATGACATACTCTTCTTTCACATCCTCCGACTGCTGTAAACTGAATGCGCAGGTTCTGAGGATACTCGCCAATTCTTTTTTCCGGGCCGCTGTGTTGTCCGCGTTATCCTTAACGATTCCGATAACAACATATACTCCGACGCCGCCTTTCTTGGCATACGCCATCGTAAAACCATCACCGCTGCACTTGCCACCGTCACGATCCTCGAAGGAGATCTTGGTCATCGGGCAGAAGAAACCGGTAGTTCCGTTTACGTTGTTATAGAGTTCGGCTTCCGTGTCAGGAGCGATCGTAAAGCCCTCGAGGTGAAGCATATCATAAGCTATTACAGCCTTCTCCTGATCATTGATCGCCTTGATTATCTCCTTCTCATCATAAATGATACCATCATTATAATCGTCCATTTCGAAAACGTAGAGAAGGTACTCGGAAGTATCGGCAAACCATTCATTTTCCGTATCCTTTATGAGAGCATCTTCAGGAAATTCTACCTTGATCGGCATCTTTTCATGCTGAATGATATCAGAATTGAACGATACTGCTTCCTCAGTCGCTACCGGCGTGGTTTCCGCGTCGGTCTCATCTCCCATACCTGAGGATGTTGGTGCAACTGCAGTTGTCTGTGCGTCCGTTTGATCAACAGATGCCTCAATCGTTGTTTGATCTTTATCGTCATCCTTCTTGCCGCATGCCGCGATCGAAACGACCGCGAGCATGGCAAGCAGCAGGATGCGCATGATCTTTTTAAATCTTTGCACTTTAATCTCCTTTAATCACACCTTTTCAATCAATGAAGGTTCATATAGATCATATTGATATACTTCGGCATGGTATTGATGATCGAATCACTGAAATGATGATACTTCAGACGATCTTTGAATAACTTGAAAGCAACGTCATAAGCTCCAAAAGGATCCATATTATTCGGATCTGCCTCGAGTTGATCACGAATCTTTTTGTCAAGAGAACTTGCTGCGGCATTGTACAACTTGGTGGCACCTTCCTTGATCTTTCCCTTATAATAATTCTCTTTGGTTGCTTCCTCGATCAATTTGGTAAAGTACTCTTCTTTTGACTTGTCTACGTTGGTTTTCACTATTTTATCCGCAAGTACCTCTACTCCTGTTTTCTTGCAGAATTCCACCAGATCATCAATCGTCTCACAGGCCGCAAATGCTTCCAGATCGAAATCCATGCCCATATACGACTTTGTATCTAAATGATTCAGAACCAGATGTTTAACATATCCATCCAGGAGTTCCTTCACTTCGGAATACTCTTCTGTATATAGCAGAACCTTTGCCTCATCTAACAATTGTCCGCCCTTGATCAGAACGCCGATGATCGGATGGAAATATGTAACAGCATCTATTCCGATCTCAGCTGCCGTATTGATAACATTAAATGCAATATCCAAAGAAGAAGCCATGAAATTGGTCTGACTGGTGAGAATGTCCAAACGTACTTTATCCCACAGGCCTTCTTTCCAAAACGTTCCATAGGCTTTCAAATGCCATTCGCCGTTGCCATACATCATAACCAAGACCGTACTATCTAGCTTTTCACCTAAATACGAACCGTTTTTCTCCGTTGTTCGAATAACATAATATGCCTTATTGTTATTCAGAACCGGTTCCCAACTCGTGGACTCATATATTTGATCAAATTGATCGCTGTTAAATGCGCCCAGGCCATATTCTTTTTCCAACTTATACTTCAGATCGTTGGAACTATTCTTCTTCCAAACAGCAAACAGATCCAGTTTTTTACCGGCTTTACCCTTGATCACTTTATCCGTTCCTTTGGGATAATCCGGATTTTTAACATAACTATAGTATTGGTTTGATCTGTCCCATCCTACGAACGTATATCCTTCACGGGTAGGTTTCTCGAAAGGAATTGCACAGTCTCCGGGAGTATAATAAACCACACCCGGGCCACCGGTTCCACCGTTAGCGATGAAATTGATCGTGAAAACGCTTTCGTTCGTTTTAACATGATTGTAGGTTGAATACAGAGTCAGGTTCGACGATACTTTGATCCGAGCATCCTTTTCGTATTCAGGTGTTACAGGATTACGATCTTCGTCAAACACTCTCTTCGAAGTAGTCCAACCGGTATGCTCATAGCCGGGAACGACAAGTGCCACACTCGGGAATTTGATCTCCCATCCTTTAATGCGCTTATCTCTGTAGAGTTCCTGACCGGAAAAACCATCACAGAAAATGATCTCGCACTCGTCATATACCCAGATAGCATAAAGGACAAAGTTATCCTCGGGAACAACAAAAGAGTCATTTTCATCATAGATGGCATGTTCCTTATCGGTTCCCCATCCAACGAATGAGAAGTTACTCTCGCTTCCTTTCACCAATTTAGAATATTCTTTCAACGGCACGGTTTCTCCGGGTGCAGCATCGATCGAATATACCGGAATAGTGTTACCCGGACAACCATTAGCGGACAATACACATGAATACTGCGATCTCCACCGAGCGTAAAGTACCATTACATTATGCTCACCATTTTCTATGAAATCATATGATTGACCTTTTTGGTATTTCGCTTCTCCGGTAGGTGACGTACTCCAACCAATAAAATCACAATCAGGACGGTTGGGAGATACTGTGCTGACCTTAAATGTGTTAGTACTCATATCCACAAATGTAGGTTCAACAGGTCCACCCGTAGCACCCTTACCATTTAAATTGTAGATTACGACCTTATTCGTACTACTATATGGTACGGCATCATATACCGCATAAATATCAATTGTCGTCTTGCCGGTACAATTGAAATGCAATACGGACACAGAAACATTCGCATCAAAAACATAGTCTACTCCGATGATAAGCCATCCTTTGAATTCTTTTCCGATGACATTGTCCGGCTTATATGAAATCTGATCCGTTGCGGTACGTTTATCCTCATGAAGCAATTTTTGGGTCTGAACGTCATAATACCTTATCGTATATACCGTCTTATCCCATTGAGCAGTCAATGTCAAACCATCCGCAGGAACATCGATGGTCTCTCCGGCTTGATATACAGTTCCATCCTCTGTTTTCCATCCCTTGAAATCATACATATCTCTTGTGGGAGACGGAAGTGTAAAAGTAGGATCCGTAGGGGGAACCGTTCTTACAGTCGGCTTCTTATTATCATAGTCATATTCGAGAGTTACATTCGCCCAAATCTCTTCCCACTTAGCATACAGGATGATCGTATCAGAGAATTCCGAACTCAAGAGTTCAGGTCCAACATCTACAGGGAACTTAATGTTGGCCATCCATCCGTAGAAATTGCATCTATCCCTGGTAGGTTCTTCCGTAGGCAGTTTAAGTACTGTCGAATTTGGATCATAAGTGGCAATTTGGGGGCCACCGGTACCTCCATTCGGATGGAAGATCACTGTGATCTTATTCTTCTCTTTCAGTTCATAAACCGGATATACCACCAATTTTCCTTTATTAGAGATGCCTCTGTTCATCAACTCATCGTCGAGGACGATCGGAACGCCAGGCCTTAAAAGGATATTATTCGCTCCTACATATTGAATGAACGGGGCAGGAACCATCTGTTCCATCTCTGTCCATCCGACAAACTGTAAGCCTGTATATTCAGGCGCACTTATCGGTGTATGCGTATGATCCGTTTCTTCACCGGAAGCAATATACAGAAGTTTTCCGGGAATAAATCCATCATAGTATTCGATCGTATAATCCCGTTTATACCATATTGCGTATAAAGTAATCTCCTTATTTTCGACATAATTCATAAAAGAATCATCGTCATACAAAGGATCCAACTCAACTCCTGCTTTATAATTCTTACCCTTAGCTCCATCCGGATCAGTACCCCAACAGTTGAACATTCTTCCATCATCAAAAGCACATTCCGGCAGGGTGATCTTTTCTCCATAAGAGAAGGGCAGATCCTTCATCTCTCCGGTGAGAGCTCCATTGCCGTCAAAATGAATCGTATACTGACCAGATTTCCAAGTAGCATGAAGCGTATGATTGTTGGAAATATTACAGATCGTATTCGCGTCGACCTTCGCTCCGCTATCTGTGACCCAACCATCAAAAACAAGGTTTTGAGGATGCGTGATTCCTTCAGGCAGAGGACCATACGGTTCCTGGAACAGTACCGTCTTCGTCGTGATGGAATAGATATTATTAGGATTATTTCCTCCATTCACATCATAACTGATAGTTACACTTATCGCTTCCTCCCACTGTGCATACAAAGTTACAGTGGTACCCTCTGCAGCAAAGCCATCGATCAGATTATAAACGCTCGATTCTCTCGCGATCCTCTTACCGCTTCCATCTTTCTTCGTATTCCAGCTTTCAACACGATAGCCATCTTTTTTGAAACGGTTTGTCGCAAGCTGAACTCGCTGGTTGCACTTGGCCGGAGTACTATCCATGGAGCCACTATCAGCACCGTTTCCATCGTAGATGATCGTATAACCTTTATCTGCCCAATGCGCATAGAGCTGCAAACGATCCTGCTTAGGAATCTTTGTAGTATCGGTATATTTCGTTCCGCCGTATTTGGAATCGTACCAGCCGTCAAACACCTTGTTCTCCGGAGCTGCAGGCGCGCTGGCCAGATAACCTTCAAACGGTTCACCCTGCGGAGCAGATATATCACCCATTTTATACTGGCCGAGGCCGCCATTGGTATCAAACGATACGATGCAATACTTGTCCTTCAACTGTTGAACAGATATAGATAGACTTCTTCCATATTTGGTATCAATAATGGTGATCGTACCTTTTCGATCCAGTCCGGTCTTGTTTTCACCGACGCTTACTGTGTAGATACCATTATTTCCGACAACACTAACCCACTCCGGCTTCTCAATATGGATAACTGAATCGGCCATCATTCCATCCACCGTTACCGTTTTTTTGTCGGCAGGCTTTTGGAAAATAATAGGAGAATCCTTTGTTGTAAGGGCAGGAACCTCCAATCCTTCTTGCCGGATCGTGATCTTAACCGAGTTACCGCTGCCGGTATCGGTGATATCCACGTGACCGGTTCTCGAAGGACCATCCGTATATCTGGGCGCTTCAACGGAAACCGTAGATCCATTTACGGATACGGTCAGCCATGATGCGTCTGTGTTGCGATCTGCACGAATTGTTCCCTTAAACCCATATACATTTACGTATTGTTTGCCGCCCTTGTAATCAAAATCTACCTGTTCCGTGTTAACGGAGAAGTCGACCGCATACGTGGGGGCTTCTGTACCAGACTCAGTATCGGGTTCCGTGGTCTGCCCCGGGATAAGACCTCCAAAAGGTCTCGTGGGTTTTTCCTCAACAGGTGATGTAGGTAGATTCGAAAACGGCTTCGTAGTGGAAGGTAATTTATCCTGAAGTATAATGCCACAAGTCTTACACTTTACCGGGTCAGTCGTTGTAGCCATTGTTCTGTCCGGTGTATGCCCCAACGCTTCATCAATAACTGCTCCACATACAATACAGTTAACCGATTGCGTACAGGTCGCTTTCGCTCTATCAGGCTTATGTCCCGGAGCCGCCACTAATGATGCATTACAAACCTTACACTTTACAGGCTCTGTACAGGTAGGTTTATCCTTATCCGGAGTGTGGTTGATCTTATTCTGTATGATCACACCGCAAGCCTTACACTTCACAGGATCCGTACAGGTCGCAGACGTTCTGTCCGGCATATGTCCCCGTGCAGGTGTGAGAACGATTCCACAGGCTTTACACTTTACAGCGTCCAAACATGTCGGGGATGACTTGTCGGGTGTATGAGACAGTTTATTGGTAATAATAGCACCGCAATCCTTACACTTCACAGGATCCGTGCATGTTGCCTTAGCTCTGTCCGGTGTATGCACTGTTTTATTCACCAAGATCAGACCACAAACCTTACACCTCACGGGATCTGTACAGGTTGCGACAGATCTGTCAGGCGTATGTTCTACTTTGTTTTGAAGGATGACTCCGCATATTTTACACTTTACAGGATCTGTACAAGTAGCGTTCTTCCTATCCGGAGTATGACCACGTGCAGGCGTGATTACTACACCACAAGTTTTACATTTTACAGCCTCCAGACAGGTCGGTGACGACCTATCCGCCGTATGGCCTGTTGCGGGCGTCAGTATTGAACCACAAGTCGTACACTTTACAGGTGTCGTACAAGTCGGTGACGAACGATCCGCTGTATGACCTGTAGCTCTGATCAGAGTATCTCCACAGGATTTACA
>ONPC01000144.1 GCA_900319565.1 uncultured Eubacteriales bacterium
AGTTCATTCTGTCGCTGAAGTCAAAGAACATGACCTATACGCGTATCTCTCGGACACTGTTTCGCATGCTGACCGGGATCGGCGCGGAACATCCGCCGTATCCGGTTTATTATCTGCGGCTTCTGGGCTTTCGGGAGGAAGACACCACATTTCTGCGTCCTCGGATCAAAGAAAACGCGAAGCTTCCGATCATTACGAAGGTTGCCGATTATGAAAGCGCGGCGGAAAACTTTCAGCCTTCGGACCGCGGGGCCTGCCTGGCCATGTTTAAGACCGACTTGTATATTTCCGAATTCTATTACCAGCTGCAGCATAGTAGCGGACAGATCGGAGAGTATACGTACGGCGTCATCCGTATATAGTTTTCTCGGCGGAAGTGCCCTTAACGGCGCTTCCGCTGTTTCGTTCGTTCGATTGTGCGCCTAAAAATACAACAGAATACTTGCACGAAAAGGGGTTATACTTTATAATACAAGGTATAAAAAGGAAGGGTAATTCCTTTGCGTTTCACAAACGAGGACCGAAGAGCCAACGGCTCCCGTTTGAATCCTTAAATGAATATAGGAGAGGATACTAAGATGAGTTTTATTGATTCTATAAAAGAACGTGCCCGGAAAGATAAGAAGACCATCGTTCTTCCCGAGTCCATGGATCCCCGTGTATGGGAAGCTGCAGATAAGATCATTAAAGAAGATATTGCCGACCTGATCATTTTGGGTACTCCGGATGAGGTGGAGACCTACAGCCGAGGCATTGACCTTTCGAAGATCACGATTATCGATCCGCATACTTCGCCGGTGCTTCCGCTGTATGTTTCAAAGTTGGTAGAACTTCGTAAGAATAAAGGTATGACGCCGGAACTCGCGAAGCAGATGATGATCGAAGACTATATGTACTATGCCTGCATGATGGTAAAGATGGGTCACGCAGACGGTGTGGTCAGCGGCGCCTGCCATTCCAGCGCGAATACCTTACGTCCTTCACTTCAGATCCTGAAGACGAAGCCCGGCGTGAAACTGGTTTCCGCGTTTTTCCTGATGATCGTTCCGGAGTGCGAATATGGCTTGAACGGTACTTTCGTATTTGCCGACTGTGGTATCGAGCAGGATCCCGATGCCGAGAAGCTGGCAGCGATCGCCATCTCTTCGGCGGATACATTCTCACTGCTGACCGGTGAGGAACCTGTTGTAGCGATGCTTTCACACTCCACGAAGGGCAGCGCTTCCCACCCGAAGGTAGACAAGGTCGTAGCTGCGACACGTATTGCAAAGCACCTGCGTCCGGACCTCAATCTGGACGGTGAACTTCAGGCGGATGCAGCGATGGTTCCTTCCGTAGCCGAATCCAAAGCTCCCACGAGCCGTGCGGCAGGTAGAGCTAACGTACTTGTATTCCCGGATCTGGATGCCGGTAATATCGGTTACAAACTGGTACAGAGACTTGCGAAAGCAGAAGCGTACGGACCGGTAACGCAGGGCATTGCCCGCCCGGTAAACGACCTGTCCCGCGGATGCTGTGCAGACGACATCGTCGGCGTTGTTGCGATCACGGTCGTACAGGCGCAGGCTCTGGAGGCGGAAGAGAAGGCAAACCAAGGCTGATTTCCGCAAAAAACCGGATTGAAATTTTTAAAAAACAGGATTGACAAAACCAGAATTGTTGGGTATAATCATTTGGTATGTGTATTATGCCCCGATAAACGGAGGCTGATATGCAGATTGATTTGTCTGAATTGACAGCGGTGAATGACACACGAAAGGAATCTGATGTTCCGATCGATGCTACGGTGTTCTCTTTTCAGAAAGAAGAGTATCCAGTGAAAGACGGCAGCGTGATCCTTCGCTTGCACCACAGTTCGGATCGCAAGGTCGAATTGGAAGCAGACATTCACATCGCGCTCGCCATGGCTTGCGCCAGGTGCGCGACGCCTCTTACCGAAACGTTCGATCTTTCGGTCGCGTGTCTTTTGGATCTGAATAAGAAGACCGTTGAAAACGCGCCGGATCCCATGAACGTCTCAAAAGAGGATGAAGATGCGGATGCCTATGTCAATTGTGTGATAAACAATCGTTTCCTGGATGTCGATGCGCTTGCGTTCGATACGCTCTCGTTGAACATGCCGTTTGCCGTTAACTGTAAGGAAGACTGCAAAGGCTTGTGTCCGGTGTGCGGTAAGAACTTAAACGAAGGAGACTGCGGTTGTCCGGCGACGGCCGGTGAACCGACGGATCCGCGGATGGCCAGGATCGCAGACTTATTTAAGGAGGTGTAATGTTATGTCGATCTGTCCTAAGAACAAAACCTCAAAAGCCAGAAGAGATAAGCGTCGTGCGAACTGGAAGATGTCCGCTCCTACGCTTGTAAAGTGCAGCAAGTGCGGCGCCCTGATGATGCCTCACCGCGTATGCAAGGCTTGTGGCTCCTACAACAAGAAGGAGATCATCGCGAAAGACGCTGAATGATCCTGACTTGATTGAGTTTTAAAAGATATAATATTCACGTGAATCGGGAGGCGTAAATACGCCTCCCAAATGATTCGTAAGGGACGTGAAAAAAACTCAAAAAATTTCAAAAAAACAGTTGCAGTTTTCAACATCCTGTGGTATAGTTTTATAGATTTAAGGCAATGAATAGGGAGGAAGACATGAAGTCTGCTATGCTAATGAGTCTGAATACGCAGAGTGGAAAACACGGGACATACGATTCTCTCAATTCCGTCCCTTTTATTTCTGTTCCCTATATTTTCTTTTGAGGTCAGTTGTTTTTTCGAGACTGACTTTTTTGTTGCGCTTTTATAGGGCCGCAATAGCGGAGGCTCCCTGTTGATTGCCTTAATACCAGACCGGTTCGCTTTGGCGAATCGAATGATTTATTACTCATATGAGATACGATGGAGGACGAAGATGAGCAAAAGAGAAGACATCAAGAAAGTACTTATTATCGGATCCGGTCCGATCATTATCGGCCAGGCTTGTGAGTTTGACTATTCCGGAACCCAGGCTTGTAAGGCACTGCGCAAGCTTGGTTATCAGATCGTTCTGGTGAACTCCAACCCTGCTACGATCATGACTGACCCCGGGATCGCAGATGTTACCTATATCGAGCCCCTGAACGTAAAGCGTCTGGAGCAGATCATTGATAAAGAGCGCCCCGACGCGATCCTGCCGAACCTCGGCGGACAGTCCGGCTTAAACCTCTGCTCCGAACTTTCTTCCAAGGGTATTCTGGATAAATACAATGTTAAGGTCATCGGTGTTCAGGTCGACGCCATTGAGCGTGGTGAGGACCGCATCGAGTTTAAGAAGACCATGAATAAGCTGGGCATCGAGATGGCCCGCAGTGAAGTGGCTTACAGCGTAGAAGAGGCTCTTGCTATCGCGGATAAGCTGGGTTATCCGGTCGTTCTTCGTCCTGCTTACACCATGGGCGGCGCCGGCGGCGGCCTGGTATATAACGTAGAAGAGTTGAAGACGGTCTGCGCGCGTGGCCTGCAAGCCAGCCTCGTAGGTCAGGTCCTGGTCGAAGAGTCCATTCTGGGTTGGGAAGAACTCGAACTCGAAGTCGTACGTGATGCTAAGGGCAACATGATCACCGTATGCTTCATCGAAAACATTGACCCGCTCGGCGTTCACACCGGCGACTCTTTCTGCTCCGCGCCCATGCTCACCATCTCCGAAGAGTGCCAGAAGCGTCTGCAGGAACAGGCTTACCGCATCGTAAACGAGGTTCAGGTAATCGGCGGTACGAACGTACAGTTCGCACACGATCCGGTTTCCGACCGTATCATCGTTATCGAGATCAACCCGAGAACCTCCCGTTCTTCCGCACTGGCTTCGAAAGCGACCGGTTTCCCAATCGCGCTCGTTTCCGCTATGCTTGCTGCAGGCCTGACCCTGGACGAGATCCCCTGCGGTAAATGCGGTACCCTCGATAAATACGTTCCCGGCGGCGACTATGTCGTTATCAAGTTTGCACGTTGGGCATTTGAGAAATTCAAGGATGCACAGGATAAGCTGGGCACGCAGATGCGCGCCGTCGGCGAAGTCATGAGCATCGGTAAGAACTATAAAGAAGCATTCCAGAAAGCGATCCGCAGCCTGGAGATCGGCCGTTACGGTCTGGGCTTTGCGAAGAACTTCCACGAGAAGACGAAGGAAGAGCTTCTGTCCATGCTGATCTATCCGACCAGTGAGCGTCAGTTCATTATGTACGAAGCGCTTCGTAAGGGTGCGACCGTTGATGAACTGTTCAACCTGACGAAGATCAAACACTGGTTCATCGAGCAGATGAAGGAACTCGTAGAAGAGGAAGAAAAGCTCCTGACCATGAAGGGCAGCGTTCCTTCAAAGGAGATCCTGCTTACTGCTAAGCAGGACGGTTTCTCCGATCGCTACCTGGCGAAACTCCTCGATGTTACCGAAGAGCAGGTTCGTAACACTCGTCTTTCCTACGGCATCACCGAGAGCTGGGAGCCCGTACATGTATTCGGTACCCAGGACTCTGCATATTACTATTCGACTTACTGCGCACCGGATCACACCACGATCTCGGATCGCAGGAAGATCATGATCTTAGGCGGCGGTCCGAACCGTATCGGACAGGGTATCGAGTTTGACTACTGCTGCGTACATGCTGCATTTGCTCTGAAGGAACTCGGCTTCGAGACCATTATCGTCAACTGTAACCCTGAGACCGTATCCACGGACTACGACACATCCGATAAGCTCTATTTCGAGCCGCTGACTCTGGAAGACGTCCTCAGCATCTATAATAAAGAAAAGCCCGTTGGTGTTATTGCCCAGTTCGGCGGCCAGACGCCTCTGAACCTGGCAGCAGACCTGAAGAAGAACGGGGTCAATATCCTCGGTACTTCTCCGGAAGTCATCGATATGGCAGAAGACCGCGATCTGTTCCGCGGCATGATGGAGAAACTCGGCATTCCGATGCCCGAATCCGGCATGGCAGTCGATGTGGAAGAAGCACTGGCTATCGCAGATAAAATCGGTTATCCGGTCATGGTTCGTCCTTCCTACGTCCTGGGCGGCCGCGGCATGGAGGTCGTAAACGAACCCGAGCAGATGAAGCAGTATATGGCTGCGGCTGTCGGCGTTACTCCGGACCGTCCGATCCTCATTGACCGTTTCCTGCGTCATGCGACCGAGTGTGAGGCCGATGCGATCGCTGACGGCAAACATGCATTCGTACCTGCAGTCATGGAGCACATCGAGCTCGCCGGAGTACATTCCGGTGACTCTGCATGTATCCTGCCTTCGAAGAACATTCCGGCGGATCTCGTTGAGACCATTAAGGAGTACACACGCAAGATCGCCGATGAGATGGGCGTATGCGGTTTGATGAACATGCAGTATGCGATCGAAGACGGAAAGGTTTACGTGCTCGAAGCAAACCCGAGAGCATCCCGTACCGTACCGCTCGTATCGAAGGTCTGCAACATCAATATGGTAAAGATCGCTACGCAGATCATGACATCCCCGCTTACCGGACTGCCTTCACCGATCCCGACCATGAAAGAGATCAAGCCGAAATACTATGGTGTTAAAGAAGCGGTATTCCCGTTCAATATGTTCCAGGAAGTAGACCCGATCCTCGGACCGGAAATGCGTTCCACCGGTGAAGTTCTCGGACTGTCCACCAACGTGGGAGAGGCATTCTTCAAGGCCCAGGAAGCTACCCAGACCCGCCTGCCGAAGGAAGGCTGCGTACTGTTCTCCGTAAACCGTAAGGATAAGCCGGAAGTCGTAGATGTAGCACGTAAGTTCGAGGCCTGCAACTTCCGCATCGTAGCGACCGGTTCCACCTATGAGCTCCTCGTTGCGAACGGCATCAAGGCTGAGCGCATCAACAAGATGCAGGAAGGCCGCCCGAACATCGTAGATGAAGTCATGAACGGCAAGATCCAGCTGATCATCAACACGC
>ONPC01000097.1 GCA_900319565.1 uncultured Eubacteriales bacterium
ATTCCTCGATCTTAGCGTCCTCTTCTGCGATCTCTTCGTCGTTCAGGATACGCGTCTGTCCGTTATAGAGTTCCCGAACCGCCTGCGACAAAGGCTTATTCTTAGGGTCGCCGGTGCCGGTGAGTTCTTCGATCTCGGTGATCTGGCGCGCTCTTCTGGCTGCGGCCAAAACGACCGAGTAACGGCTCTTCACTAAAGGCGCGTCCTCATCACAGCCTGCGTTGATCTTCTCCATGAGTTCCAGGTAAGACGGATGTAACATTTTAAAATCCTCCAAATTCTATCAATCAAATGAAAATGTATTGAGCTGTTGTTTGATCTCGTCGATCAGTCCGGTGCTGCACACCGCGCGATCATGTGCCAGAGTGACCATTTGGTGCAGTTTCTCTGTGCACTCGTCGATGGTGTCATTGACCAGGACGTAATCATAACGATTCATGAGCGTCGACTCGAAGATCGCTGTCTTCATGCGGCGGCGGACTACTTCCTCCGTCTCCGTCTGACGTCCGGTCAGGCGTTTATACAGCGTTTCGGCATCCGGCGGCGTCAAAAAAATGAGCAGTGCATCCGGGAATTTCTCTTTGATCTGCAAAGCTCCCTGCACTTCGATCTCCAGGATCACGTCGAGGCCTTTATCCAGGCATTCAAAAACATAATCCTTCGGCGTTCCGTAGTAATTCTCGTTATAGGTCGCATACTCGATGAACCGGTCTTCGGCGATCCTCTTTTCAAACTCCTCTTTGGTGAGAAAAAAGTAATCGACGCCGTCCGTTTCGAATACGCCGGTCTTTTCATTCAGGCGTTTCTGCCGCGTCGTTGCGGAAACAGACAGAGCGTACCGGTCCGGATATACCGAAAGCAGATTTTTGATGATGGTACCTTTGCCGGATCCGGAAAAACCGGATAAAACCGTGAGCACACCACGTTTCATAGCAAATCCTCCTGCAAATCGGTCTGTGACGCCCGATCACTCGGGTCTGAGGAAGAGCGCGTGCGGCTGACGATGGTCTCCGGAAGCAGCGCGGAAAGCACTACACTTCCGTCGTTCATCAGGATGACCGCCTTCGTTTTGCGGCCCTGTGTCACATCCACGGCTTTTGAGTGATCTTTCGCGTTTTGCACTAAACGTTTCATCGGAGCAGACTCACAACGAGTGATCGCTGTGACGCCGCTTAAGTTGATGTAGTTGCCGAAACCGACACTTACAAAACCTTCCATCACCTTCTCCTTTCAGTGACAATCCTAAGCAGACCGAGGTGTTTCCATGGCTTTAAGGGCATAGTTATCCCTGGGAAACCATAGATAGAGATATTATACTTTATCCGCAGAAATAATTCAAGCGTATTCTTGCACATCCTTTTCATTTATGTTAATATTTCAGGTAAGTCCGTCATAAAAGGCGGATATTTGCCGTGAATAAAAATGCACGGAATACTTACTGACAGATCAGGAGTGTGACCCCTATGGCACTGGATGGAATCACGATCGCCTCTCTCCTGCCCGAACTGAAAGCCGGGCTTTTGGGTGGACGACTTTCAAAAATATCGCAGCCGCAGACAAACGAGCTGCTTTTTACCATTAAAGGAAATCAAAAAGAACCCTACCGTTTGCTGATCAATGTCAGCCCCGGTATGCCCTATCTGTGTTTTACCGAGGAAAACAAGCCGGCGCCGCTTACCGCTCCCGGCTTTTGCATGATGCTGCGAAAATATATAGCCAACGGCCGCATCCTCGATATCACGCAGCCCGGAATGGAACGTATCCTCTTTTTTTCGATCGAACATTTGAACGAACTGGGTGATCTGTGCCGGAAAGAGCTGATCGTCGAGCTGATGGGAAAATACAGCAATATCATCTTCTGTGATGAAAACAAGCGTGTGCTGGATGCGATCCGGCACGTTCCGCCTTCCGTCAGTTCGCTTCGTACGGTCCTCCCGGGCGCATCTTACTACCTTCCGGACGAATTAAAGAAAGCGGACCCGCTGCCTCTTGCATCTGCGATCGCAGATCGCACCGAAGAATGCATTCCCGGGGAATTCTTTGCCTGTTCCGATCCGGTCGTGACACGCATGTACGGATATTTTGCCGGCTTAAGCCCGGTCATTTGCCAGCATATACTGAATGTTGCCGGTCTGGAGAGCGATAAAGCGGCATCCTCCTTAAGCGAAGAGGAACGGATCCATTTATCCCATGTTTTCTCCAGAGAGTTGCAAGCCGTGCTCCGCGGGGAATTCAAGCCGGTGATCTACTACAAAGGGGAAAAACCGGTCGATTTCTCCCCGATTCCCCTCAGCATATATCCGGACTACACGGGCAAACCGGTTCCGACGGTCAGCGATATGATCTTCCGCTTCTACTACGAAAAAAGCCTGCACTCTTTCCTCCAAGGGAAATCTGCCGATCTGCGTAAGATCATTCACAACGCGTTGGAACGCAACCGTAAGAAATATGCCCTTTTGGAGAAGCAGATGAAGGATGCGCAGAAAGCCGATAAAGTGCGTTTGCAGGCCGAACTTCTGACAGCCTATGCTTATATGTACCCCGAACCCGTCGCGAAAGTGACTGTGGAGAACTACTATGACGAAAACAAGCCGGTCACGATCTCGCTGGACGAAACAAAGACCGTGCGGCAGAATGCGACCGCTTTGTATGAACGATATAACAAACTGAAGCGAACACAGGAGGCCACTGAGGGACTTCTGAAAGAGACAGGCGAAGCCGTTACGCATCTGGAAAGCATGCAGCTCGCCCTCTCTTTGTCGAAAAGTGAGGCGGATCTGACGGATATCCAAAACGAACTCAAGAAGGCCGGATATATGAAACACGCTCCGCAAAGCGGCGGAAAGAAAAAGCCGGCAAAAGAGCCATCCGTAGCAGGAAAGCCGTTGCATTTTATCAACTGTGACGGCATGGACATGTACGTCGGCAAAAACAACCTGCAAAACGAATACGTGACCTTTACGTTAGCTGCTGCCAACGATATGTGGTTCCACGCGAAAAATGTTCCGGGTTCTCACGTCATCGTCAAGTCCGGCGGGCGGGAACTCAGTGACCGCGCATATGAAGAAGCCGCGGCTCTGGCAGCATATTTCTGCCAAAACCACGACAGCGAAAAAGTCGAGATCGATTATGTGCAGCGCAAAGCGATCAAAAAGCCCCCGAAATCCGCGTTCGGTTTCGTGATCTATCACACCAATTACTCTATGATGGCTAAGCCGGACATCTCCGGCATCACTGAGGTAAAGGACGGCTTATCGAAATAATTCGAAAGCCTCCCAGCCTTCCCGATTGAAATACACCTTTGCGCGATCGATATAGGTCGCGCATTCTTTTTCGTAATAATCATTGACCATGATCTCGAGCATGCGCTCGCGGTTTTTCGCCGACAAAGCTTCGTCGAATTTATCGATCACGGTGACAATGTAAAAGGCGCTGTTGTACTCGATCACCGAACTGGTCTTCTTTTCATCCAGTTCCATGATCGTATCCATGATGATCTCCGGAAAGTCGTCCGAACGCATAACGGCAAATTGCGTGTTTTCCAGTTCATTGATGCCTGAAGACTCCGCCAGCATGAAGAAGTCATTGCCCTTTTTCAGATCTGCTTCGAACTTTCGGATCGCCGTTTCGGAGGAACTCTTCACGATACCGCAATCCACGACCCGAACCTCTTCATCACTGATGACCAGATTTGCGGCCTTACGAAGCACAGCCTGTTGTTTTCTGGCTTTTTTATACATAGTGAACACATGCTTACAGTCTTCCAGGGTAACGCCGGAAGAAAGGCTGACGGACAAACGCCGCGTATCTTCCGAAGTTTCGGAAGGCTTAGGACCCGCCATTTCTGGAGCTGCCGACGTTGTTGCATCTGTTTTTTGGGGCAGGATGCGGGTATTGTAAAAGGCCAGAGCCTCGGCTTCCACTTCGTTCTCCTCCGCTTTCGACAGGGCGTTTTCCGTATCAAAGCGGACGGAAAACGCTGTCAGCATCATAAGCTCTTTATACAGGCCGTATTCCTTGATATACGTTTCCAGTGTCATTTCACTGTCCGAAAACGCAGGCGCAAACACCTTCGCCGGGTTCGTGTAGACATCGTTGTATTGCGCGGTCAATGACTCCCACAGCAGATATGAGATCACCGAAAGTTCCCGGAAGCTTACCGTGTTTTTATCCATGCAAAGAACGTCCGTTTCGGGATCGTAACCGAGATCGGACGATTTTTTTGACATACGAGCGCAGCCGCACAGACTGAGCGCGGTCACTATGGATAATAAAACCAGAACGAATCTTTTCGGCAATTTTGTATTCACTCCGAGATCCCCGCTTTTTTTAAGTAACGATATAATTCATACAGCGGCAGGCCGACGACGTTGTTGTAATCGCCGTCAATCCTGCGGATAAATGTCCCGCCGATTCCCTGCAGGCCATACGAACCTGCCTTATCCATGGGTTCACCGGTCGCGATGTACCAGCGGATCTCACGGTCCGACATCGGGCCGAAATATACATCCGTGCAGACTGAAAATTCATCACAACTCATCAGGTTACCTGCTTCATCGGAAGTCAGGACCGCAACACCGGTATATACCGAATGCTTCGTTTCGACATTGTTGCCGACGACTCCGCTTCCGCTCAGTTTATACAGCATGGCAAATGCGTCTTCCTCATCCTTCGGTTTCCCGAGGATCTCACCTTCGTAAACAACTACGGTGTCCGCACCGATCCACACAGTCTTATGGCCCGTCTCGGATGCCCCTGTATGCTCATATGCGGCCCGTGCTTTCGTTTTTGCGAGCAGGGCGACATATTCCGCGGGCGGCAGCCCTTTTTCATTGGCGGGCTCCTCAGCGTTGCTGACGCGGACCTCAAACGGAACGCCGAGCCGGCTCATTATCTCTTTGCGTCTCGGCGAGGCGCTTGCAAGTATGATCCGATACGAAGTATCCATTATGCTTCTTTCTCCCAGATAATACCGTAATATTCGGCTCTTCCGTCACGGTTCATCAGATCGGAAAAAGCCTCCTTTACACTCTTGCCGTTGAATACGATCTCATAGACCTGGGTCACGATCGGCATCTCCACCTGATATTTGTCGGCCAATGTCTTCGCCGCCTTCGTGGAATGAACGCCTTCAACGATCTGCTGCACCTTATCCATGGCTTCTTTTGCGGACATGCCCTGGCCCATGTATACTCCGGCACTGCGGTTACGGCTGTGTTTGCTGGCGCAGGTAACGATCAGATCGCCAATGCCGGACAGTCCGTAAAATGTATGAATGTGGCCGCCCATCGCCGTACCCAGTCGCGTGATCTCCGCGATGCCGCGAGTGATCAGGGCCGCCAGTGTATTGTCCCCGTAGCCCAGTCCTTCGACCATGCCGGCCGCCAGGGCTATAACGTTCTTCAAGCTGGCTCCGAGTTCGATGCCCAGCATATCATTACTGATATAGGTACGGAAGTTCGGGTTCATGAAAATACCCTGCAGGTATTCTGCGGTCTCTTTTTTATGCGCGCCGATAACAGTCGTCGTCGGCATGGCCTTGCAGACCTCCTCTGCATGACTCGGTCCGGAAAGGACGGCGACCTCGCACTGCGGGATCTCCTCTTGGATGATTCCGGTCATCGTAAGCAGACTGTCTGCCTCAATACCTTTCGCTACATTGACGATCAGCTGTCCTTCGCGGATGTACGGAGCCAGAAGCTTCGCGGTCTGGCGTACATAGGGTGATGCCACCGCCATGATCAGGACATCGCGGTCACGGACCGCTTCCTGTTCATTCAGTGTCAGTTTTACCTGTGCGGGCAGATCAAAGCCCGGAAGGTTTTTATATTTGCGTGTGGTCGCAAGTTCATTGATCTCGCTTTCGATCTTCGACCAGATGATCAGATCATGACCGTTATCCGTAATAACTCTGGAAAGCGCGACGCCCCAGGTGCCGCCTCCGAGAATAGTGATCTTTGCCATGACTTCTCCTTTCTCACTGCTTTGCTTCTTTATGCTTTCTCGTGTTGAATTTATTTTCCGTTCCGTTAAGCAAACGGACAATGTTCTTTCGGTGCTGATAGTACGCAAGCACCGCTGTGATCACACTTAGCACGATCAGTTCGATCCCGCCGTGCTTCGTCAGCCCGTAGCTGCCGAGGATCTGCTTTATAATGATCCAGACAAACGTCTGTGTAACAGAATACAACGAAGAAAGAGAAACATATCCGGTCAGAAATACCAGAAGCGCAAATGCGGAGAAACCGAAAAGTGCGACCCAGCCGTCTAAAGCGATCGCGACCGCACCGGTACATGCGATACCTTTGCCTCCCTTAAACTTCAGGAAGAACGGGAAGTTGTGGCCCAGGATGACGCCGAGGCCAATGTAGAATGTGTAGATCATAGCATCGGTGTCGCCGTCCGGCAGATGCTTTGCGATCAGAAACTTCATGACCATACAGGGAATGAAGGCCTTCAGAAAGTCGCCGAGAAATACGATGGCGCCGGCTTTTTTACCCATGACACGCAGGGTGTTGGTCGTGCCGGTGTTGCCGCTTCCTTTGGAGCGGAGATCTACATGCATGATCTTCGCGTAAAAGTATCCGGTTTGAATGAGTCCGAACAGATATCCCACCAGAAGGATCAGGATCTTTTGATAATTCATTGTTCTTTTTCCTTTCGCTCACGGATCATAAAACGAAGCGGCGTCCCCTTAAAGCCGAACGCTTCTCTGATCTTGTTTTCGATATATCGTGTATAGGAGAAATGCATCAACTCTTTGTCGTTTACAAAGATGACGAACGAAGGCGGTTTGACCGAAACCTGCGTGATGTAGAACAGTTTCAGGCGCTTACCTTTATCCGACGGCGGCTGCTGCATGGAAACTGCTTCCGACAGGATCTCGTTGAGCACTCCGGTCGTGATACGCAGCTGTTGGTTCTGAATGACGGCATCGATCGTATCGAACAGCTTGTTAAAACGCTGTCCGGTCTTCGCCGAAATGTACATCACTTCCGCATACGGCATGAAGGAAAGTACTTCCGTAACCTTCTCGGTAAAACGGTAAATGGTCTTATCATCCTTCTCGATGGCATCCCACTTATTGACCGCAATGATCACGCCCTTTCCTCTTTCGTGGGCGATTCCGGCCACCTTCGCATCCTGCTCGGTCACGCCCTCCACGGCGTCGATGACCAGAATGGCGATATCGCAGCGATCCACCGCGGAAACCGTGCGGATAATGCTGAACCGCTCCAGGTCTTCTTTGATCTTACTCTTACGACGTAGTCCTGCCGTGTCGATGAAAATATATTTATGTCCGTTGACTTCGACTTCGGTATCGATCGCATCACGCGTCGTTCCCGCGATATCGGAAACGATCACGCGGTCCTCACCGGCGATCCGGTTGATGATCGAAGACTTTCCGACATTCGGCTTACCGATAATCGCGATCTTCGGGATCGAGTCTTCTTCTTCGCTTTCCTCCGACTCGGGGAAATGCGCGCTGACAGCGTCAAGCATATCGCCAAGGCCCAGTTTGGATACCGCCGAGACCGGATGCGGCTCGCCGATACCCAGATTGTAGAATTCGTAGACATCCGCCATCATCTTCTGGAAGTTGTCGACTTTATTTACCACGAGAACCACAGGTTTCTTCGACTTCCGCAGCATGGTCGCTACCTTTTCATCGGAATCTACCAGGCCCTGACGTACATCCACCAGGAAAATGATCACGTCCGCCGTAGCGATCGCGATCTCGGCCTGCTCACGCATCTGCGCCAGGATGACATCCTTGCTCTCGGGCTCGATACCTGCGGTATCGATCAGAGTGAATTTTCGGTTCAGCCACTCGCAGTCCGCATAGATACGGTCGCGCGTAACACCCGGCGTGTCTTTCACGATGGAAATGTTATCACCAGCCAATATATTAAACAGTGTGGATTTACCCACATTCGGTCGCCCGACGATGGCGACGATCGGTTTACTCATCTTCTGTCTCCTTCGTATTTAATCGATCCAATTCGTATGGATTGTGGAAGAAATGGTGGGTATCTTCTATGCCGCGCCCCATAAAGACGTCGACCAGATCCTGCCCGCCTGATTTTACAATATGGATCGGAACTTGTAAAGTCTTTTCTGCCTCGCTTTTGGTCACATCGTCCAAAAAGACTTCTTCGCCGCTGCGGAACATAACGGACGGAAGCACCAGGCGGCTCCCGAGTTCGCGGCCTTTCAGCTGCTTCATCAGGTCGCCTCCGGTGACCAGTCCGGCCACGGTGATCATCTCCCCGAAGAAATTGTTACGGATCTCGTACACATGGAACTTCGCGCTCGGCACATATCGCATGAACCATTCGGCGTATTTGCGGATATAGGGAGCCGCCAGCTTTCCGGTGGCAAAAGAATACTCCCGCTTCGGCATATCGACCGTGTAAGTCGTCTTTCCATTTGCATTTTTATGCTTTTTCAAAGAAAGCGGATGGCGCTTCACGTAGGCACGCAAGCTCGTGCGCAAAGCCTCCTTGAATTCATTTTCCATCAGACGGATCATGCCGACGCCGTTCTCCAACTGGAGGTAGCCGTCGTAGCGCTCCTC
>ONPC01000116.1 GCA_900319565.1 uncultured Eubacteriales bacterium
TCCCATGAAGAACATGTCACCCTGGAACGAATCGTTGAGATAAACGGGAACCAGGCCGGTCTGCCAGTCATGACAATGAATGATATCGGGACGGAAACCGATCAGCGGCAGGCAGGAAAGCACCTGACGCGAGAAAAAGGCAAACTTCTCGATATCCTCATACATATTATGATACGGCCAGGGACCGCCAAAATAGAATTCGCTGTCAATAAAATAAAAGTGTACCCCGTCGTATTCCATCTCCAGAATTCCGACATACTGGTTACGCCAGCAGAAATCGGTGTAATAGTGGGTCACATATTTCAACTGGGAAGTAAACTTCTCGGGAAGGCACAGATATTTCGGCATGATCACTCGAACATCGTACTTCTTTTTATCGATATATTTCGGCAGGGAACCGATTACATCCGCTAAGCCTCCGGTCTTGATAAACGGCACACATTCCGAAGCTACAAAAAGCACATTTTTCATAGGCGAACCTCCTTATTCAGACTTATCCGTGGAAAATACAGTGAAAATAGCATACGTTTCAAACAATTGATTCATGTTACTATCATTCTACTATAAATCTTCGGAAAAATAAAGCCCGAAATTCACGGAACAGGGTCAGGCCTTTGGAGTCGGACGAAACGTCTCGGTCACATCGGCCGCATCCTTCCACATGCGTTCCAGATTATAGAACGAACGTGCTTCGTCAGAAAAAATATGCACAAGGCAGAAACCGTAATCCATCAGGATCCAAGTATCGCTGCCAGCCCCTTCGATGCTCTTAACGCTGCAACCGGCTTTCGTGAGCTTCTCGTCAACATTGTCTGCCATAGCGACCATTTGGCTCTGAGAGCCTGCCGAAGCGATCACGAAATAATCCGCGATCGTGCTGATCTTTTCTATGTCGAGTACTTTGATCGCATGAGCCTTCTTATCATCCAGGGCATCATAGACGATCTTGATCATTTCTTCGTAATTCATTTCTCCTCCTTGCGACCGCAGACTTCTTTATAGTAGTTGCACACTTCTGCGGTCAGCGGCGAGATCGCCGCCGTTTTTTTATTTAAATAGTTGCAGGTCTGATCGGCGACTTCGTATACCGCGCGATCGATATCGGTAAATGCGAGCTGTCGGATCCGGGCCTGTACATCGGCATCGATCTTCGTGCGGTTCGGCTCGATAAAATCGGACACGAACAGGATCTTTTCCAGAAGGGTCATATCGATCCGTCCGGTCGTGTGCCAAAGGATCGCGGAAATGATCTCCGGGTCCGTGATCTTATATTTCTCGCGTGCCAGATACGCTCCTGCTTTCGCGTGGAGCAGCCCACTGTTCTGAAACTTCTTTTCACCGGCATCGTAGCCGGCAGCCTCGCAATATCGAAGCATGGTCGGAACGGAAAGGTATTTCGCGCAGTCATGCAAAAGTCCGGCGAGCAGAGCCTTGTCGACCAGTAAAGGATCGTATCGCATGGCCAGAGCGGCCGAGGTGTAGGCTACACCTTCGGAATGCTCGTAGCGCTCCTTCTTTAAGGCTTTCTTCAGTTCTTTCCGAATATCTGACAGGTCCATAAAAACCTCCTGTAACCTACCAGACAGATGTTTACTGTCCGCTGTATAAGTTATTCTCTCGTATGATCTTTAAAACGCCCTGCGGCAGGAATTCCTGCACTTTCGCTTCATCTTTCTGCGTCAGAGCCTGTCTCAGCTCTGTAGATGAGATCTCGACCATATCCGATTTCCGAAAGATCGTGATCGTGGCGTGATAATTCTCACGAAGCATAGCGGCATAATCGCGCAGCGACGCATAGTCTTCTGTATTTCTGCAGTAGACGCCGATATGGGCTGAACGGAAAATGACCTCCGGCTCGTACCAGCGGTCCATATAACACAGAGAATCCGACCCCACGAGCAGGTACAGCAAAACATTTTTCCCATACTGCTTGGATAAAATGCGTAAAGTATCCGCAGTATAGGAAATGCCTTCCTTATCCAGCTCCAACCGGGAGCAGGAAAACGAAGGCCAGTCTTTAAGCGCTGCCTCCACCATGGCGGCACGAAGGTCGCCGGAAGGCATGGATACGTTTTGTTTGTGAGGAGGAATGCAGGCGGGCATAAAGATGACTTCATCAAGCTTCAGCCGCTGCATGGCTGCCGTTGCGATAGCTATATGTCCTTTATGAATCGGGTTAAATGTACCGCCCAGAATTCCGATCTTTCTCATAATGCACCTGCTTTGCGGCTGACGGCCGCCTGTGTTTATTCGTACTTACGGTTTTTCTCTTCCGCAGCCGGCTTATAAAGGACGATCTTTTTACCGATCACCTGCACGACCGTGGAATGTGTGCGTTCCGCAAGAGTTTGCGCGATCTCGTTCGGATCGTCCATGCAGTTCTTTAATACGCTGATCTTGATGAGTTCACGAGCCTCCAGTGCTTCCGAAATAGCGTTTGTAAACTCGGGTGTCAGGGAACTCTTTCCGATCTGGAAGATCGGTTGCATATTCATGGCTGCGCCCTTTAATACGGCGCGTTGTTTACTGGTCATAATATCACCTGCTTATTTATAATAGTCGAAAGCCAGACCGTACATGCGGACGGTATCGCCTTCCTGAATGCCTGCCTTTTCGAGATCTTCCAGAATTCCGCTTTTCTTAAGGAACTCCTGAAAGAAGCCGAAACCTTTCTCGGAATCCAGATTTGTATAACCCAGCATCTTTTCGATACGAGGCCCTTCCACGACATATTCCCCTTCGGAATTGATTTCTACGGTGTAAGGGAGATTTGCCGAAGTATCGTAGGTATATTCGAATTCAGGCTCAAAAACCGTCACTTCCTGAGGCAGTTTCGCGAGAACTTCCTTCAGACAGGTCAGGACTTCCTTGATGCCTTTTCCGCTGACTGCGGAGATCGGAAATACACCGACGGCCTGGTCGGAGAAAGCCTCCTTCAGGCGGCGGATCACTTCGTTCGTCTCTTCTTCGGACAGCGCATCGGTCTTATTGGCCGCGATGACCCAGGGACGTTTTGCGATCTCGGGATCGTATGCCTCTAGTTCATGTGTGATGGTTTTGATGTCTTCGACCGGATCCCGCCCTTCGATGCTCGCTGCATCGACGATATGAAGGATGACCTTTGTACGTTCGATATGACGCAGGAAGGAATGCCCGAGGCCGACGCCTTCGCTGGCACCTTCAATCAGGCCCGGAATGTCTGCGATAACAAATCCGTCGATTCCATCAAAATCCACAACACCCAAATGCGGGTTGATCGTTGTGAACGGATAATCCGCGATCTCGGGACGGGCATTTGAAACGCGTGTCAGAAAGGTGGATTTGCCGACATTCGGAAAACCGACCAGACCGACATCCGCAATCACTTTCAATTCCATCAGAATGTACAATTCCTGCGCTTCCTGGCCGGGTTTCGCGTATTTCGGCACCTGCATGGTCGCGGTCGCGTAATGCATGTTTCCGAGGCCGCCCTTACCGCCGTGAAGCACGGTGACGCGGGTGTTCTCCCCGGACAGATCCGCTACGATCTTACCGCTGTTTTCTTCACGGAGCACCGTACCTTCGGGTACACGAATAATAAGGTCGGCTCCGTCCCTGCCATGGCAACGACGCTTTCCGCCCTCTTCTCCGTTTTCAGCGATATATTTGCGGATATGACGGAAATCCGTCAGGCCGTTCATGCCTTTATCCACCTGGAATATGATGTCTCCGCCTTTTCCTCCGTCGCCGCCGTCCGGGCCGCCGTTTGCCACGTATTTTTCCCTGCGGAAGCTGACATGGCCGTCGCCGCCTTTGCCGGAGCGGACGTAGATCTTCGCGCGATCTGCAAACATGGAATGCATCTCCTTTTTTATAAAAGAAAGCTCTAAATCATAGTTACCTAAGATCTAGAGCTTTCGGCTTATCAAACGAAAGCACTGCTCTCGTTCGTATGTACCCGTGAAATTTTAACGGATACGCTTAAATTACTCAGCTACCGGATAAACAGAAACCTGCTTTCTGTCTCTGCCTAATCTTTCGAAACGAACTACGCCGTCTACAGTTGCGAACAATGTGTCGTCGCCGCCGCGTCCTACGTTGTTTCCGGGATGAATCTTAGTGCCGCGCTGTCTGTAAAGGATGTTGCCTGCCTTTACAAACTGACCGTCAGCTCTCTTCGCACCAAGTCTCTTAGACTCGGAATCTCTACCGTTCTTAGTAGAACCTACGCCCTTTTTATGAGCGAATAACTGAAGGTTCAATTTAAACATAGGTCTATACCTCCTGATCGTTAATCTTCGTAAATGTTCCGTTTGATCTGCGATACTTACGTACGTGAAGGAATTCTTCGCCGTACTCTTCGTTTATCATACGGAGTCCTTCAAGCAATGCCTGAAACAATAACCTGCCTTCATGCAAAGGCTTTTCTTTGAAGCGAAAACGGATCAAACCATGCGCTTCATCGACCTCGGATACGAACGGTTCGTTCGTAAGTTCGGCTACGCTCTCTAAAAACGTATACGCCAGGATCGATACGGCTGCGCACATAATGTCCCTGCCCGATGCCTCAAAGCCGGCATGACCGCCGATACGAAAGCCGAAAGGCTCGTCGTTTTCGTCAAATAAAATGCATGCCTTTATCATAGTTTTGAATTAAGCGTTGATCTTTTCGATCTTCACTTCGGTGTACTGCTGTCTGTGTCCGTTCTTCTTGTGATATCCGGACTTTCTCTTGTACTTGTAAACGATAACCTTCTTGGCTCTTCCGTTCGCTACTACAGTAGCGCTGACAGTTGCACCTGCAACGGTCGGCTCACCTACCTTGAGTTCTCCGGCATTTACTGCAAGAACCTGATCAAAAGTGTACTCAGAACCTTCCTCAACGCCGAGCTTCTCAACACGGATAACGTCTCCTTCGGATACTTTGTACTGCTTTCCACCTGTTGCAATAATTGCGTACATATAGGCACCTCCTATTTATCATTACTCGCCGACTTCGGCGGTCAATGTCCTCGCTTTCGCGAAAAAATCAACACTTGAAAAGCCCCATCGAGCGGCATACTCAGTGAGTATAACACATTCGATGAGGCTTGTCAACGATTTATTTCGTTTCTTTTATCGCTTTTTTATTCGTCTTCTGTACCAGGAACAGGGAAAGCAGAAGGGCTACGACATACAGTGCACAGGTTACGTAAAGCACCATCTGATAACCTTCCGGATTCAGAGCGGCGTCAGGAGTTCCGAAATGAGAAGTGATGAAGGTAGCCATCTGGTTACCGGTCAGACCTGCAAATGCCCATGCGGAAAGCGTGATGCCGTGGATCGCAGAAATGCTGCTCATGCCGTAGTGGTCGGAAAGCAGGGTCGGTACGTTGGAGAAGCCGCCGCCGTATCCGGCATTGACCATGAAGATCAGGGCCAGTACCAGGATGATGAGCAGTACGTTGCCCTCTCCTTTACCGATACCGTTCGTTACGATAACGAGTGCGGTACATGCGATTGAGATGGTAAAGATCATCTTATAGATCGTATTACGATCCTTCATGTAGTCAGCCCAGGTCGAGAAACCAAGGCGGCCGCCTGCGTTGAAGATCGCGGAAACGGTGGATATGATACCTGCCGAACCTACAAGTCCGATACAGCTTACGATCTGCTTCTCCTGTGAGATCAAAGCGAGACCGCAGGTGATGTTGATGTAGAACATAAGCCAGATACCGATGTAGTTGGTAAGAGGCTTTTTCTTGATGGTCGCGAAGGTACCCTCTCCTTTTGCCTTCTTAGCGGGCTCATGCCAGCCTTCGGGCTTCGCCAGGAGCAGATGTCCTACGAACATCATTACGAAATATACACAGCCCAGAATGATGAACATCATCCAAACGCCATCCTGAACCGGTGTGCCGTCCGCAAGAAGATACGGGCTCTTTTTACCGGTCTTCAGGATCATGGTCATGAACGGGCTGGCGATGGCTTTCGCTGCGCCGAAACCTGCAACGGAAAGACCGGTCGCAAGGCCTTTGTGTTCGGAGAACCAGAGCATCAGGGTCTTTACGGGGCTCAGATATCCGGTTCCGAGGCCTACGCCCATAACAAAACCATAGCTGAAATAGATACCAAGCAGCGGAAGAACGGTTCCGTGATACTTCTCCATGCCGCCGAGCTTGATGAAGAAGCCGGTGCCGAGCATACCTGCCGTAAAGCAGATCGTTGCGATCAACGACGACTTATGAATATCTTTTTCTACGATATTGCCCAGGAAGGCGGCGCTCATGCCCAGGAAAAAGATGGCGAATGAGAACGCCCAACCGACGTTGGATTTGGACTGGCCGATATACGTCGAGATCTCATTTGAAAACAGAGACCAACAATATACCGTACCGATACTGCAATGGAGTAATAATGCCGGGATCGCTGCCCGTATCCATTTGTTGTTCATATCAGATAACCTTCTTTCTTGAAATAGCAAATGCCTTATATATTATACTCTCTTTTCGGAATTTGTCCACCGCTTTTTTCGATTGGGCGAAAAATCTTTCGCATCCTGCAGGATCAGTCTTCCTTCCGCCCCATGGCTTCGTGGAGAGGCCTGCGCACTTTTTGGCGGGTGATCTCTACCAGATCCAGTTTGCTGATGCCGATCAGGTTCGTTTTAACGGGATCCTGCAAAAGCAGATCGCCCAGATATTTCAGCAGTTCGGCCTTATCTTCTTTCTCCGGCATATTGATGAAATCGATCAGGATGATGCCGGACAGATTTCGCAGGCGGATCTGGCGCGCTGCTTCGGCCGCCGCCTCTTTGTTGATAGAAAAGATGTGGGACCGCATGTCCTTTTTATTGATCGCCTTACCGGTATTGACATCGATCACGGTCAGGGCTTCCGTCGGCTCAATGACCAGATAGGCACCGGAATTCAGCCAGACCCGCTTACGCAGGGCGTCCTCGAGGATCCGCTCCATGTTAAATAGGGAAGTCAGAGCTTCCGAAGGCTTTAGCGTAAGGTTTTCCTCCGGAAAATGATAGCCTTCCACCAGGTAAGCATGCATTTGCGCATAAAGATCCGCGTCATCGGTAACGATCGACATCGGTTCCCCGAAGTTTCGTGCATCCCGAAGGTCCGCCAGCCACATCGGAACCGGCATATACAGACAGGTAAACGGTTTCCGGTAGGGCGCCTGATCCATGACCGATCGGCAGACGGTAGACAAACGTCGGATCTCATCTTCCACTTCGTTGATATCTGCCTCATAGGCGTTCGTGCGGACAATGATGCCGACGGACTGTCCCGTTAAAGGCTCCAGAAAGGCCCGTATCCGGTCTTTCCAGGTCGTGTCGGTGATTTTCTTGCTGATCGATAAAGACGTGGAGTTCGGAAGAACCACGGCGTATCGGCCGGAAAAAGACAGATGCGAGGTCAGGGATGCCGGTTTCGTTTTGATCGGCTCCCGATGGATCTGCACCAGAAGTTCATCTCCGGGGCAGACTTTTTCCGGATGATTTCGCTTGATAAATACCGGGGCGAAATCGGGAGCATTGACGGTCGGTTTCAGATCGTCGAGCGGAAGAAAACAGTTCGTGGGACCTGAGCCGTCCGGCGCTGCGCCGATGTTTACGAAAGCGGCATTCAGGTTCGTGACGATATTCGTGATCTTGCCGATATAGACGGCACCGATCGTATAAAAGCTTTCGAGCGCGTCTGATTCATAAACGCTCAGATCCGATACGTTTTTCTCGTTAAACTGAGCGGAAAGGATCTTGTTATCCTTGCGGATCACGACACGATTCATGAGAGGCTCCCTTCCGGGATCTCGCTGCCCATGTCTTCGAGTGAGATAAATCCGCCGTTATCATCCTCTGCATACAGTTCGATGCGATGGATCCGCAGATGGTTTCCGGGATCGGGAAACGCCTCCGGAAATGCGGCGCAAAACGTACGGAACACCAGATCCGGTTTGATATTGATCTCGGAACCGGTCGATACCCGCAGATACAAACGGTCCTCTTCCATCTTGCTGTCTAAAATATGCGGCTTAAGATCGATCGTGGTCTCGCCCTTTTTCGACTCTTTGGTCGCGAGTATCTCCGGCTTATTCAGGAATTCATCCCAAAGCTGTATGCAACCTTCCGGAAACTTTTTACGTCCTTCGATCCAGAGCATATAATCGGCAGCTTTGATCACGGACATTCCGCCCTTTGCCTTCTCCGGCAGTTCGCGGTAACTCAGGATCTTTAAACCATCGGTCATGACTTCGTTTAAACGGCGAACACTTTCTTCGGAGGAATAGGTGTCGTGGACCTGAATATCCACGTATTCGCCCTCGCTGCTCATGCCTAAGCCCAGAGGCTGCGCGAAGCTCATGATCTGGTGCGGCGAATAGCCGCCCGTATACGAGATCGGAATCCCTGCGCGGCGCATGGCCTTCTGAAAGAAACGCATGACGTCCAGATGGCCGATATAGACCAGGGATCCGTATTTGGCAAATTTAATTCTTACGTTCAACGCAGATCCCTCCTTCGAAGCTTCCTACGCCGCAGCCTGAGCACTGTTTGCGGCAGTTTTGTGTAACTTCCGCGCGCTGTGCATTCTCCCACTCCCGGATCAGGAAGCGTTTGGATACGCCTGTGTCAATGAAATCCCAAGGGAGCAACTCATCGAGGGAGCGCTCACGCGTATTATAGAAATCGATGGAGATGCCGCATTCATCGAATGCTTCCATCCAGACATCGTTGTTAAAATATTCCGACCAGGAGTCAAAAATACAGCCTTTTTCATAGGCTTTGACGATAACGTCCGCGATGCGGCGGTCGCCACGCGCCAGTACACCTTCGAGAACGGTCAGGTCCGCCTCATGCCAGTTGTATTTCAGACTCTTTGAATTCAACATTTCACCGAATTTGTGACGTACCGTTCGTGCGCGGTCTAAGAATTCTTCTTTCGTGCACATCGGCACCCACTGGAACGGGGTGAACGGCTTCGGAACGAAGAACGAAGAACTGGCCACGATCTGAACGCGTCCGTTTCTTTTGTCCTTCGGGATCTCATAATATCTGGCCGCGATCTTGTTGCACAGGATCGGTATGCCCTCCATGTCTTCGACGGTCTCCGTCGGAAGTCCGAGCATGAAATACAGTTTGACGCGGTTCCAACCGGCATCGAAAGCCTGTCCGGATCCGTTTAAGATATCTTCCTCCGTCAGCCCTTTGTTGATGACATTACGCAGGCGCTGCGTGCCGGCTTCCGGCGCGAAGGTCACGGAGCTTTTTTTGATATCCTGAACCTTACTCATAACGTCCAGCGAGAACGCATCGATACGAAGCGAAGGCAGGGAGATATTGACCCCCTGATCCTTAAAGGTATCGATCAGGAAGTTCACGACTTCTTCCAGGTGCGAATAATCGCTGGAAGAAAGGGAGCTTAAAGTGATCTCCTCGTGGCCGGTCGATGAAAGCAGCTCGTAAGCATTTTCCTTTAAGAATTCCAGACTCCGCTCTCGAACCGGGCGATAGATCATGCCGGCCTGGCAGAAGCGGCAACCGCGGATGCAGCCACGCTGGATCTCCAGTACGACGCGGTCCTGGGTCGCCTTAATGTAAGGGACAATGGGATGGTTCGGATAGTAAGTATCGCTCATGTTCTTCACGATCTCTTTGCGGATCTTCTTCGGAAGGTCGTCATGGATCGGTCTGAATGAGCGGATGGTGTTTTGCAAAAGCGGATCCGGAGCCGGATGTTCTTCGTCGTAATACTCGACTTCATACAACGAAGGAACATACATGCCGGGGATCTTAGCGATCGCATACAGGATCTCGTCACGCTTTTTGCCTTCGGCTTTCATAGCCTTATACAGATCCAGGATCTCATAATATCGGGTCTCGCCCTCTCCCATGTAGAAAAAGTCGAAAAACGGCGCCAGAGGTTCCGGATTATACGAACAGGGACCGCCTCCGACCACGATGGGGTCTTCTTCGGTCCTGTCTTTTGCATAGATCGGAATCCCGGACAGGTCCAGAACCTGCAGGATATTTGTATAACACATTTCATACTGGAGCGTGATCCCCAGAAAATCAAAATCTTTAATGGGCTTCTGGCTTTCCACGCCGAACAGACGGATGTGGTTCTTACGCATCACGCGGTCCATATCCGGCCACGGGCTGTACACGCGGTCACAGTATACGTCCGCGCGTCGGTTAAACATATCGTAGAGGATCTGGATGCCCAGATGGGACATGCCGATCTCATATACGTCGGGAAAGCACATGCAAAACAAAACATCGACCGAATCGGGATCCTTCGATGCTGCATTGACCTCATTACCGATGTATCTGGCCGGCTTTTCGACCGAAAGAAGGAGTTCTTCGGGCACGGCCAGATTCCGCTTTTCGGAAAATGCTATGGATTCATTTACGCGTGTTTTCATGAAACCTCCAAGATAGTATAGCATGGCACGCAGCCGCATGGCTCACTGCTTATAACGATGACAAGCTACGCGCTGCCGGTGCTTCGCACCTTTACCAGCGCTCCA
>ONPC01000172.1 GCA_900319565.1 uncultured Eubacteriales bacterium
AACCAGATGTGGGCGCCGGACTGCGTATGCAAGAACGGCAAATACTACCTGGTATTCCCGGCAAAAGACTACAACGGCCAGTTCCATATCGGCGTTGCTGTTTCGGACTCTCCGGTCGGCCCGTTTAAGCCGCAGGAGAAGTGCATCGAAGGCAGCTACAGCATTGACCCCGCAGTTCTGGTGGACGATGATGACCGCACCTACTGCTACTACGGCGGACTCTGGGGCGGCCAGCTCGAGATGTGGCAGTCCGGTTCCTTCGATCCCGACGCACACCGTCCGGAGGGCGACGAGCCCGCACTCGGACCGATGTTCGCAGAGTTCAACGACGACCTGACCGCATTTATCACCGAGCCGAAGCACCTGCAGATCCTCGATGAGAACGGCGAGCCGCTGAAAGCAGGCGACGAAGACCGTCGTTACTTCGAAGGTCCCTGGATGCACAAATTCAACGGAAAGTACTACCTGTCCTACTCCACCGGCACCACCCACTATCTCTGCTATGCAGAAGGCGAGAAGCCGGACGGCCCCTTCACCTATAAGGGACGCATCATGGAGCCGGTTCTGGGTTGGACCACTCACCACTCCATCGTTGAGATCGATGGCGAATGGTATCTGTTCTACCATGACTGCGAACTCTCCGGCGGCGTAACACACGAGCGTTGCGTAAAGTACACAAAGCTCAACATCGCCGAAGACGGAACCATCGAAACGATCCTTCCTTACGAATTCGAGCGCTGATTTACCGAATAGAAAATTAAGGACGCCGCCCGGCTCACCGGGCGGCGTTTGTTTTTGCGTTGTTAAATATCGCAAGGGCTCCCCCGAGTGAACGTACCAAAGCTGCTCCCCGAAGATCTCCTTCATGATATCGGTATCTCCTCCCCCGAGTGAACGTACCAAAGCCGCTCCCCGAGGATTTCCTTCATGATCGCGTAAGCCTCCTCGCCGGTGCAGTGACAGGTCACAAACCGGGTCGGATAATCCGAAAGCTTCCGCGCTGTTTCCTCGATCTCTTCCCTCTGCACTTCGCTGTAGGGGGTTTTCTTCATCAGGTGGAACCCGCTGACCACCATATCCGGCGCTCCCCCGTATTTCTCGGAAAATGCGTTCAGAATATTCAGGATCCCGTTGTGCGCGCAGCCGGAAACGAGAATCCTCCGCCCGTCGCAGGAAACCACGAGATACTGTTCGTGAACAAACGTGTCCCGTTCAAAACCGTCCGCAGTCCGAAGCAGCAGACGCTTATTCGTAAACGGGATCTCGAACTTCTTATGTTTCAAAGTAAACAATTCCAGCTCCTCATCGATCCGTACGTCACCGTCCACAAAGCGGACCTGTGCCAGGCTCGGAATCTTCTTATCGATTCCGATGTAGCGAAACCTGTCCCCCTCGGCATTCTCGCCGTCGTCCGCATAATAATCCTGTATCGCCGTCCGCTGCATAAGGATCCGTGCCCCGGGATTGACCGCCGCAAACGGAAGAATGCCTCCGCTGTGGTCGTAATGCCCGTGGCTTAAGATCATCGTGTCGACTTGCGACACATCGATGCCCAGCTTCGAAGCATTGTCCAGAGTCTGTCCGGACGGCCCCAAATCCAACAGCAGTTTGTGCTTCTTCGTCTCGATGTAAAAGGACAATCCGTGCGCGAACGCACATCCTTCCGTACCTGCCGTATTCTCGATCAGATTAACGATCTTCAATGTCGTTCTCCTTACTTAGCAAATTCGTTATCTTTATCTTCGCGGCTTTCGGTCTCCACCCAGGCCGGCACGAAACCGCTTCCCAGCGCCGTCTTCCACGAGCCCAGGTTCGAAAGGCTGGTCCCGTAGTACGGGATCGCGCCGCGCCGGAATACTTCGTCGCGCAGCAGCGTGACCAGCGTCGGCGCGATTCCGCGGCCGCGATACTCCGGGAGCACATCGATCCCGATCTGCCACAGTTTTGGCGTGTCGGCGGAGCACCCGGCCATGCCCATGATCTTCTCACCGTCGAGCGCGACCACCGCCAGCACGTCCGGGCGGTCCGGCCGAAAATGATCGCAGAGCGCGTTCGAAAACTCCTCGCGGCCGTAGAACTCCATGAGATCCGCCGTCTCCAGCCACCGGATCTTGAGATCCGTATAAATATCCATAAGCTTCGGCGTCGGAACGAACATATGATGGGTCAATGCCATCTTATACCCGTACTTACGCAGCTCGGTCTCAAGTTCATAGAAATTGTGTTGCTCCAAAGTCCAGAAGCCCCGCTTTCCCTCCAGCCAGTTCCTAAGCCAGGGATGGATCCGCTCATCCGCCGAAATGACAACATTCGCCCCGAACGTCGCCATCTGCAGGAAGAACGGTTTCTCGGAAAACTTCCTTCGTTTTTCATGCAGGACCGGGGCCGTGATCACGTTTTCCTCCCCCGAAAAATCCTCCGGCCGGCAGTTGAACTCATACGACAACTGCTGTTTGAT
>ONPC01000098.1 GCA_900319565.1 uncultured Eubacteriales bacterium
GCTCAGCACGCTAAGTGGCTGAAGGTTTGCAACCAGCTGCCTTGGAGAGAGGAGATCGCTTCCCTCAACCTGATCATGGCATCCACCGTATGGCAGCAGGACCACAACGGATTTACACACCAGGATCCCGGTTTCATGGATCACATCGCAAATAAGAAGGCAGACGTTGTCCGCCTCTATCTGCCGCCGGATTCGAACTGCCTGCTCTCCTGCTTCGACCACTGTATCCGCAGCCGTAACTACGTGAACGTTATCGTTGCTTCGAAGCACCCGCGTCCGCAGTGGCTGACCATGCCTGAGGCAGTAAAGCACTGCACACAGGGTATCAGCATCTGGGATTGGGCATCGAACGATCAGGGACAGGAGCCCGATATCATCTTCGCTTGCGCAGGTGAGACTCCGACCCTCGAAGCATTGGCCGCTGTATCGATCCTCAACGAGGAGCTGCCGGAAGTTAAGATCCGCTTCATCAACGTTGTCGACCTGTTCAAACTGCAGCCGAACACCGAGCACCCGCACGGTCTGACCGACGCCGAGTACGACATCCTGTTCACTCAGAATAAGCCGGTACTCTTCAACTTCCACGGATATGCTTCTCTCATCCACGAGTTGACCTACCGTCGTCACAACAACCGTCTGATGCACGTTCGCGGCTACAAGGAGGAAGGTACCATCACGACTCCGTTCGACGTACGCGTACAGAACGACATCGACCGTTTCCACCTGGTAATGGATGCCATCAAGTTCCTGCCTCAGCTCGGCAACCGTGGCGCTTACCTGTACCAGAAGATGAGCGATAAGCTCGTTGAGCACAAGCAGTACATCCACGAAGTAGGTCTGGATCTGCCGGAAGTTGCTAACTGGAAGTGGAAGAGATCTTGATAAGATCGATAATCATTATATAAATATATACAGACGCCCGACGATCATTATCGCCGGGCGTCTGTTTTATTCTTCAACCTTAATAGCCGTCACATTGGAAAAATTCCCTGCCCAAAAGTCTTCCGTAGACAGATAGAAAGAACCATACACCCCATTTATCGTTCCGGTTCCATAACAACTGTCTCCGATAATCACCCTCGGATAAAAAGCATTGACCTCGGGTCTTGTAACTGATTTCAATATCCCTCCTGTTTTTTCGTCGATCAAAATGTACTTATGGTCGCGAAAACCTATTACATGATTATCACAGTTTACATTCGAAAGTGCAATCCCTTCTAGTTTACCTAATAACCCCCCACTGTAACCATACAAGTGGGTGCCAGTGTCTCCTTCCGGTTGTATCGCAAAAAAGCCGTTACAAAAAGTAACCTGTCCGCATCGTACCTTTTGGACCATTATTCGTAACTCTCCTTCAGCAATATCATAATCATAAATGTCCATCCAGTAGCGTTTGTTGAACTCCTCAAGATACTCTTCCGGAGATAGGTCCTTCAAATCCTCCGGCACTTCCCCTCGGATTTCTCCGTTCGGACCCATGTAAGGGATCTCCGCATATGTATAGGCAAAATATAAATGGTTTCCACGTACATCATGGTAAAAAACGCTTGCATTGTAATCTTCTCTCTTAAAAATCTCGGATGACGTTCCATCCGAAAAATTCAGACGACCGATCCCTGCGGTTCGCTTTTCTTTTTCCGCGCCGAAAATCCATTTTGATGTACCATTTTCCTCCTTGATCTCCTTCAATTCATATTGTGTATAATACGATGCGAAAAGAGCACCCTTTGAATAAAAGACCTCTCTCATGAGTATATTGGAAGGAAATACTCCGATCACCTTTCGGTTTTCTCCGCGATTATCACTACGTACTACATCGCCTTCAAAATCAGCAAAATAACAATGTTCTCCCAAAAGCATGACAGTAGCAGTACTGATATTGTATGAAATGCACCCTTCGTCAACCGATCGAACTCCCTGGGGAGTCGCAATCGTTCTCCCTTGATTATGCTCACATCCGGGATCAAAACAAAAAACCAGATTTTTCCTGCTTACTGCATCAAAAATCTGCAATCTGCCGTTCTCGTTATGATATAGCACATAGTCCTCTGTCAAAAAGGCCTCCCCTAACACTATATCACAGACAAATTCTCTGTCCGGCTCCCCATCTACAGTAGATGAAGCCGACGACTCATATGAGTCCGTTTCATCAGTTACCATTTGGCTCATTTCCGTTGAGATTACCGACGCATTTGTTTCTGGTTTTCGGCAAGCCGATAGGAATGTAAAGCAAAACCACAATACATATACAAACTTTATTTTCATGATAATTCCTCATATGCAAATCGACCTCTCCGCCAGGGCCCGACAGGGAGGTCGAATAATTACTTTGTCTTATCCGCTGACCAGTTCTTATACTGCTCGTTAATCACCTCAAATACATCCCCATAATCCTTCGGGTTATCAAAGAAATCATCCAGCCACTTTTGATAGTCAGGATTTAGGTACCACTCGCCATGTTTTTGCAGAAATAAGGAGTTCGTCAGATTGTCCAAATCATTATAGTACAAAAATAAATTTTCTTTCTGTTCTTCCGATAAAGTCGGTGCATATCCCAAAAGGGGACTCGGTTCTCCAGTCCTCAGAGACTCGGTTCTTTTATTCCAGCCTTCCACATCCTCGTATCTCCAGTTGATAAGAGAAGCCGTCGCCGGATCAGAATAACAAGCACTAAGAACCTGTAAAACCAGATCTATTTGAGATGAAGACGATGACGGACCGTATTGTCCGATTTTAGTATTTATAGTCTTCTTCTGCATCGGAGTCACTGAATACCCTTCCAGATTTCTCATTAATCCCACTTCCATATATACTAACGTATCCTCAGGAAGATCTTCGATTAATGCTTCATCTGAATGGCTGGAGACAGCCCCCAGCTGTACCAATGTACCATCGCTCAGATTCAAATAGAATTGTTGAAGTAATTCTTTTGTCTCGCTTAATCTCGTCTGGTCGTGAAACTCATCACTCTGTTCCGAATAGGAAGCCATATAATCACTGTAGTGTTCGTCCCATAGATTAAAATAGTCACGATTGACAACCTCAGTAACAATATGTAGTTTCTTATCAGGATACATTTTTGTAATCTTACTCAGAGATTGAAAGCTGCCATCATAAACTTCCTCTACAATATCCTTGTATTGATCATTAATATATATGTACCACTCACCCATATATATATCGGGATTGCGACTGGGAATAGTAAAAATCTTTCCATCAAGGATATTCTGCTTCCACTCCCATTCCGTATATGCCTCATATAGCTCATGTCCAGATTCGGAGGCAAGAAAATCATTTAAAGGAAAGTTCTCTCTCTTCAGAAAATCATTCCTATCCACACCCCCGCGTTCCCAAAAACCGGAAAAATTAATGTCCGGTGCTCTATCGTTTGCCTTTTGAACATCCACCCATGCCTCGTAGGCTTCTTTACCCATGGCATCCGAATCTATCTCGACATAGTCAATTATACAATTGATTCCCTTCTCTTCTAAAACAGAGCGAATTTTAGTTTGTGCTTCCTCTGTGATCGGATAAAAAGGGCTTACCGCCCACCTCAAATGAGGTATAGCATCATTCTCTTCTTTAGTTGTTGTCGCTATCGTTGTTCGATCTGCCTCTGTCTCTTTTGAAGTGCTCGGTATATTCGCTTGAGTCCTATCTACTTCGGTTGAATGTCCCGAATCGGCTGTTTCAGATCCTCGATCTGTCGATATTATTCCACTATCGCTTTTACAAGCAACCAGAAGAGAACAAACCATCACCACAGAGATAAGCATCACCGCCGCTGCTCTTTTCATAACCAGCCTCCTCCCTTTATACTATGACCAGAACTCCATTTTAATCTGATCTTAAGGGACAAATTTCGTAAGATTTGATTTTGAAAGAGTAGCTCCGTCGTAATTTGCATTATGAGATGATACAACTTTGTAGTAGTATTTATAATTCGTCAGACTAGGAGCTTCTACTGAGCAATTACCCGATCCATAATCAAAACCGGTGGTGGTTCCATATACAGGATTATTCCCCTCAAGAGATTGGTAATCAACCCAGTAGAACGTTACGGTAACTGATGTGGCTGTAAACGGATAGTCTGTCCATGTTTCAGCCCCCGAATCTCTTTTATCTCCACTAATGCCATTTTTAAAACGAACAAAAATCGGATTCGTAAGGTGTGTTTGAAGATTTCCTGTATACACCGCTTCATACGTGTACGTAGGCAAAGGCAAGGATCTTTCGCTCGCGAATACCACACTCGCATGAACAACAAGACAAACCATCAATACCAAAAACATCTTCTTTCTTCTTTTCATCATTTACGTACCTCCGTTGTTATATTGTAGTATCAAGGATGCCTATTCATTACTGTCCCTTCACTATATATATCAACTTTTTTTCGAAAAGGTTGCATGGTTTTGCAAATTTCTCCTAAATTTTTTAACGAACGCGCCCGGCGGGATGACCCGCCGGGCGCGTTTGGTTTATTCGTTGATTCCTAAGATGTTCTTCTCCATGCTGACCAGGACGTCGTCCCAGCCTTCTTCGCGGTGCGAAAGGCTGGCCACGATGATGCCCTCCTTCGGGAGAATGTAGCACTTCTGCCCCCATTTTCCGTTGATGGAAAATCCGTCGCGGTACTTCCAGATGAAGTAGCCGTAGCCGCCCTCGCGGTTCATCGTCTGTGGCGATGTCGCGGTCTTCACGTACTCCTCCGACAGGATGCGCTGTCCGTCGTAAACGCCCCGGTTGTAGAGCAGCAAACCAAATCGGCTCAGTTCATGAACCGTAAGTTTCAGGCCCGAGGCTCCGTAGAAGTACCCCTCCGGGCAGCGTTCGTACGCGTAATTGTCAATGCCGAGGGGCCGGAAGAGGCGTTCCTCGATGAACGAACCGACATCGCGCCCGAGTGCATTGGCCAGAGCCACCCCGACCAGGTAAGCCGAGATGTTGGTGTAATGGAAGCCGCAATTCTCCGGATCCTGCGGCCCGTTTTGCAAGGCGAAATCGATGTAACTGTCGCCCTCCGCACGAAACGGAAAATCCGCGACCGACATCGTCAGAAGCCTCTGGATCGTGATCTTCTCGAAAACCGCCCGCTGATCCGACGTCAGCTTCAACACCTTCTCCTCCGGCAGGTAATACAAGATCGACCTCGTCAGGTCGAGCCGCCCCTCATCCCACGCGATCCCGACCGCACACGAAAGCACCCCCTTCGTCGCCGAATAGACCTCATGCAGGTTCGTCTCCGTATCCCCCCAGGCATGCGAAAGCTTTCCCTGCTCGTACACCTCTACGCCAAATACATTCCACTTGTTCTCAACGATATCCCGGATAAAACCCTCAAAATTCATGACTACTCTCCATTAAGTAAACGAAACTAAACACTGCTATTTATATCGGCCGGCCTGTACGTTCCACATTTCGGCGTACTTACCGTCTTTTGCCAGTAGTTCGGCGTGCGTGCCTTCCTCCGCTATGCGTCCGTCCGCTAAAAGGATGATGCGGTCCGCATCGCGTGTCGTGGACAGACGGTGGGAAATGTAAAACACGGTCTTCCCTTTCGCCGCCGTCTCCATCGCTTTATTCAGTTCATACTCGGCGATCGGGTCCAGCGCGCTGCTGGGTTCGTCCATGATCAGGATGTCGGCATTCGCGTAAAACGCACGGGAAATAGCCACCTTCTGGCTCTCACCTCCGGAGAAATTCACACCCTTTTTGTCAAATTCGGTCGTCACCTGGGTATCCAATCCGTTCGGGAGGCTCCTAAGGCGCTCGCCGAAACCGGCCCGCTCGAGCGCGGAAATGACGCTCGCATCGATGGCCGAAGCCTGAGCGGAATCGCTGCCGGGTTCGGGGATCCGATTCATGACTACATTTTCCCGAAGGGTTGCCCCGTACATCTGGAAGTCCTGGAAGACTACGCCGAAACGATGTCGGTATTCATCCGGGCTGAATTCCCTGATGTCCTCGCCGTGGTAGGTGATCTTTCCCCCGGTCGGGTCGTAGAGACGCATCAGAAGTTTGATCAGCGTCGTCTTTCCGGCACCGTTGTAGCCTACGATCGCAATGTGCTCGCCGGGCTGAACCTTCAGGGAAATATCCTTCAGCGTGTCTTCCATCTCTTCTTTGTAACGGAAGCTTACATGATCCAGGATGAGAGGCGCATTGCCCTCAGGAACGGGTTCGCCCTCCATGCGCTTGATCTTCGGCTCGTAAGCCAGGAACGCGCGGATCTTATCCACATACAGGCTGTTTTCCTGTGCTTTCGGGAACAGTTCCGCGATATTCGTCATGCCGCGGCGCAGGCTGCCCGTGCGGTTGAACAGGATCACGGCGTTGCTGTAATCGATGGTATGCAGGACCGCCGCCTGGAACACCAGATATGTGATGTACAGGCCGTCCATGATGAAGTCGCCGACCAGATAGCCGTTCACAAAACCGAGCAGGGAACGCTTCTTTCCGACCTTCTTCTGCTCCTCGATGATCGCGTCATCCGCCTCGCAGAACTCCTTCTCGAGCGCATCGCCCACCTGCGGATGCAGGCGCAGCTCCTTCGCGTAGTCGTTCAGGTAGAACACACGGCTGACGTAGTTGCGCTTACGCTCCAGCGGGTTCACCTTCAGGCGCACCTTGTAATTCAGTTTATTCAGGATCCGCGCGAACACAAACCGCAGCACGAACGATGCCAGCACGAACAGGATGCCCATCGCGTCGGTCATCAGGTAGAAGATACCGGTCGTAAAGATGATCGTCAGGCCTTGCATCATCATGTTGCACATCGCGAGGAAACGGTCAATGGATCCTTCCGCCTCGGCAACGGCGAGCACGAAATCGTTGTAATAGTCCGGGTCATCGTAGCAGGACAGGTCGATCTGCGACGCCTTCTCAAACATCTGTTCCTTCAGCGCGCGGTAGAGTTTCGGCTTCGCCCGAAACGACCATCCGTGAATGAAATAACCGTCGGGAATGATCTGAATCAGGTTGATCAGCAGGATGATGCCGATGAACAGAAAGGCTTTCCAGAACGGCTCCTGGTACTCCGCGCAGTGCAGCACATAGCGGATGCCCAGCACGTGCTCCAGGAAAATGATGCCCTGGTAACGGAAGCCGTCGTACAGGAAGTAGATCATGTACCCCGGGCAGGTCTTAAAGCACAGCCTCCACAAGAAAAGTTGGTTCTTCAGTACATGCTTCATGCCAAAACACCCCCTTCCGGATTAGCGGCGGGCGTTTTATACTCCGAGACCGCCAGGTAGTTCTTCGCCTGCTTCGTGTACATGTCGGCGTAGAGACCGTTCTGCTCCATGAGCATCTTATGATTTCCGCATTCCTTCACGGTTCCGTCCGACAAAAGGTATACCCAGTCCGCATTTTGTACGGAGGACAGTCTGTGCGAGATGAACACCAAGGTGTTTTCCCGGCAGGACTCGTAGATATTATCGAAAAGTTTTGCCTCCGCGATCGGGTCCAGCGCACTGCTGGGCTCGTCGAAGATCTTAAACGGGCAATCCTTCACGAACGCCCGGGCCACGACGATCTTCTGGAACTCGCCGCCCGAAAGCACAGCACCCTGATCGTCAAATTCATGGGTCAGGGTCGTCTTAAGTCCCTTCGGCAGGGACATCACCTTATCGTAGGCACCCGAAAGCTTCAGGGCCTCCACGACCTTCGCCTCTTTCTCCTGCTCCGAGATGTTTTCGCCCATCACGACATTGTCCAGAACGGACATGGAGAACATCCGGTGATCCTGGAACGCCGTCGCGAACAGCGCGCGGTATTTCTTCAGGTCGAACTCGCGGATGTCGCGGCCGTTTAAGAGGATGGTTCCCTCCGTCGGGTCGTAAAAACGCAGGAGCAGTTTGATCAGCGTCGTTTTACCGGCGCCGTTGTGGCCGACGAGGGCGTAGGTCTTGCCGCCGCGAAACTCCATGTTCAGGTGCGAAAGCACCTCTTCGTCCTTATAGGAAAAGGACACATCGCGAAACTCGATGGAGCGGATCTCCGTGCCCGGATCGTCGCCGGTCGTATCCTCCGGGATCTTCTCCTTGTACTCCAGGAAGGTCCGCAGATACTCGATGAAGAGACCGTTTTTAAACAGTTCGGTCAACGACTCGGTGAACCCGATCAGGATCCAGGTCGTCGAAACCATCATGCTCGTGATGACCGCGAGCTGCGGCAGCGACATGGTCTGGCTGACCAGCGTGCGGTACGCACCGTAGATCAGCAGGCCCTCAAAGATGAAGGTAAAGGTAAACATAACGTAGAGCCAGTGCAGGAGCATGGCACGCTTCGTGTACTTCTTCGTCACGTCCGCCACGCCCGTGATGGCCTCACGGTAATGCTCCTTCATCAGGGAGAAAACGTCCGTCAGACGCATCTCCTTCGCGTATTCCGGCAGGTACATGACACGGTTGATGTAGGCGATCCGTCGGTTATACGGCGCCATGTCTTTGTTTCTTTGATAGTCCAGGTGGCTGTTCTTGCGGTTAAACACAAAGTTTCCGATCACCGGGAACAATATGAACAGAACCGAGATCTTATCCACCTGATACATGAAGACAAAGGCGCAGATGCTGGCGATGGCTCCGAAGGCCGCGCCAAATACGACATCGACTGTTTGTATCAGCCGGTCGTCCGCCTTTTCCATGGCCAATGTATACTTATCGTAAAATTCGCTGTTCTCGAAGCATTCCAGTTCAACATTTCGGGATTTGCGAAAGAGTTTGCGGTACAGGCCTTTGTTTACGACGGCCTGCGCGATGGGATAGACCCTGCCGTTTAGGATGCTGTTGTACAACGACATGCTGCAGAAGACGGCGGCCACGATCCCGATGAAGATCATGATCCGGCGGAAGCTCTCACCGGTCTCCAGCGCGTTGATCACGTAGCGCATGAAGAACGCGCTGTAGAACAGCCACTCGAAGTAGCCCAGCGCCCGGCTGATGCCCTTGTGGGCCACCAGCGACGGGCAGATCCGGCACAGCAGTCCGCAGGCGAACAGATTGTTCTTCAGTGCCCGCGTCTTCTTGATTCCTTTTTTCTTTTGATTTTGTGATTCTTTTTCTTTTTCGTTTTCCACTTTCTCAACCTCAAAGTCTTTCTTCGATCGAAGCCCCCCAGCCTGTGATCGAACTACTTCCTCAGTTCGTAATCGATCAATGTCATTTTCTCATTGACCGGTTTTTCCTCCCCGACTCTTACAAAGCCGCACTTTTCGTACAGATGACAGTTCGCGGGCTCCTGCAGGATGGTATCCAGCTTCCAAATCGTGACCTCCGGATACATCGCAAATGCCTTCTGAATGGCGATGTAACCGATGCCCCGGTTCTGGTACTTCGGCAGGATGAAGAGCGGGCTGATGAAGGAGACCTTCTTCTCCTCCGGATCGTTGTGCCCGACATTGATGGCGCCGACACGCGCTCCGTCCATCACGATAAAGTAGTACTTCCGGTTCGGACGTGCCGCCCTGCCACGCACGCGGTCGATCGACTCGATCGCCGGCGAACCCTCGTCGTGGTACTTCTCATACAGGGGCATAAAGCTCGCGATCTGCATCTCATAGAGCTGCGGGATCTCGTCCTCACGGACCTCCTCCAGTTTGACGCGGTTCATCATGGCCGCACTGCTCACACCCGGCAGATGAAAGCGCTCCTTTATCATGGCCGCTACCTCTGCAGGCTCTAAGCTCGTGTTGTCGATCTTGATGTAATTCGCAAACGGCATCTCGCCGTCGCGGCTTTCCAGACGGTATTTCGTCTCCTCACGGATCATGCGGTCCTGCGAGGTCACGAGGTCCCGCTTCGAAGCCTTATTCCTGAGCCGGTTTTCCGTCTTATTCCGCTCGATCCGGATCGCCCGGTCCGCCACCAACTCGACGCAGTAGACCGTGCCACCGGTCGCTTCGAATTTATCGGTCAATGCTTTGACGTAGTCCCAGTCCGACTGCAGATCAAACGCCCACATGTACGTAAAGATCATGCCGGAATACTCCGTTTTCAAAAACGCGTCAAAGATGTCATCGCGGAGTTTATTGACCACCGCGCCTTCAAACTTTCCGAAGATCTCGATCACCGGCTCGATCATCATGTGATTATGAAACAGCCGAAAATCCGTGATCTTCATCAGCTCCTGCCCCACCGTCATCTTCCCGACGGCGCCGCTGCCTACGATCAGTATCAGATCCATGATTTCCTCCTCCGTTTTTCTGTCTGTTTTTGGGAAAAAGAGTACAAAAATACCACCTACCGGAAACGATAGGTGGCAAGCACAACAAAACAAATGCTTTTTTCTATCATTCTCCGCAACAGATTTTTAAGCGCACAGCGTCAATACCATACACGCAATAATCATGCATGGTTTCGTAATTCATGGAATAACGCTTGGTTTCGAATGTTCTCATGACGCTGTCCTTTCGTAAGAATGTTCCGGGCATATCCCGGTGTGATGGAGTCCGTTTTACGACTCCCGTTTTTTGGGTTATTGGGTTAATACTACTCCTATTGTCTCAGAATGTCAACCACTTTTTTCTAATTTTGCAAATAATCTCAAATGTATCTTCATTTCCGGTTCATGCCCTGCCAAACGGGATGGTTCATGGTTCAACATTAAATGGTATCGCCTTATCGAAATTACCTTCCCAAAAGTCTTCCGTAGAAAGGTAACAAGGCACAGCGCCTGCGCCTTTCATGATCAACCCGTAACAACTATTACCAATGATCACTTTTGGGGAGAAGCCGTTCTCCGGTTCTTTTACATGCTTTATAACTGCGCCCGTATTCTCATCGATCAATTGCAATTCACCATCACTGACCACGAGCACATGTCTGTCACACCAGAAATCAGCTGTCATAGTGTCCTTTAATACACGGAAACGCTCACCGGTATATCGATATAGACCCGTGCTTTGATCTTCTTCATTTAATACTGCAAAGAAGCCATTGCAAAAGCTGACGAAACTGGGTCTCAATGCTTCTACTACCTTTTTCAGTTCTCCGTTGTATATATCGTAATCATAAATATCCATCCAATAGCGCCGATTGTAATTATCTATATACTCCTCTACCGACAGCCCTTGGAATTCCTCCGGGATAGATGTCTTGGTTTCTCCGAGCGGAGTCATATAGGGTATCTCAGAATACACATACGCAAAATATAAATGCTCGTTTCGAATATCGGTGTAAAAGACCATTCCGCTGTATTCTTCGCGTCTGAATACCTCAATGGAACTCCCGTCCGTGAAATTCACCTGTACTATCCCGGCAAGTCTCTTATCACTCTCCTCTCCGTAGATCCATTGAGGTTCACCGGATCCATCCTCTATCTCAAGAATTTCATAGTTAGAGAAATATATTGCAAAGAGAGCATCCTCAGAATACAACAACTTACGAGCAGGTACGTAGGAAGGAAGTCTTCCGATTACCTTTCGGTTTTCTCCCTGTCGATCGCTACATATCAAATCACCGTCTCTCTTCAGGAAATATAACTGGTCTCCTTGATACTTCACGGTCATTCCACTGATATTGTAAGCCATGCAAAGCTTTTGGGGATCGTTTGATTGTTTATGCTCGCATCCGGGATCAAAACAATAAACATGATCTGCCCTACTCGCAACATCAAAAATCTGCAGCCGGCCGGAATGGCCGTGATAAAGGGCATACTTCTCAGTCAAAAAGCCGTTTTTTATCCACTCGTTACAAACAAAGGTGTTGTCCGGAACCTCATAGTAGTTATCCGACTCTCCCATGGATGAATGAGTACCCGGTTCCGATCCTATTATATTATCTGTGTCCGAAATACCTACATCTGTTTTTTTACATGAACACATAAACAAACAGACCAGCAGGGCGTATACCATTCGGTTTATCTGTTTTTTCATTGTCAACCTCTAAGGATTTCCGGTACCTGTTCCTTTTTCATCCGGTTTATTACTGTTCTTGACCTTCGATCCATTTTCCCAACTGCTCATTAATCACGTCAAATACATCCCCGTAGTCTTTCTCAAAGAACTCATCCAAGTGCTTTAAAAAATCGGGGTTAAATTCTGTTTGGCCGCCTTTCTCCAAATACATGCCTGAAAACAGTTCATCAAAATCCATATAATACCGGGTATAATCTTCCCTTTGTTTCAAAGACAGATCCGGAACAAATCCTGTATACCAACTCGGTTTACTATCTTTCAACTGTTCCGTCCTTCTATTCCACCCCTCCGGATCAGCCACTCTCCAATCAATCATGCTGGCCACTGTCGGATCGGAATAGCAAAGTGTCAATACACGCATCGCTAATTCTTTCTGATCAGAACGTTTTGAAACTCCAAACCACCCTGTTCCCGAAATATAAAGCTCAGGATACATCCGATATCCAGTATAACCTTCTATCTCTTCTCCCCAACCGGCTGTAACATAGGCGAGCATCCCTTTCGGAAATGTTGACGGATCAATGCTATGCCTTATTATGAGCCTTTTATCCACCAAATCCGAACAAATCAGTCGAAGTCCTTCTTTTATATCATTATGCATTGTGGGATCGATTATTTTTTTAGTGATCGGATCATACCATGAAAATCCTTCCAAAGGTTGATATCCTAACCAAGCTGCCATAACCTCAGGAAACACATTCACCATTCCGACATACATCCCCGAATCGGAATGTGCCTCTATAATCTTTCGCAAGGATTGATAACTCCCGTCATATGTTGCCTCAAATTCGTCTTTATATCGATTGTCTACTTGGATATAATAATCTCCCGGAGAGGTAAATCCCCCCAAACGAACCGGCGCGCCATATATATTCCCGTTCAGATAGGTCTTTTTGAGTTCAACCTCTGTATAAATGCTAAATGCTTCACGCCCTTCTTCCGTCTGGAGATAATCATTCAGCGGGTACAGTTCATTATATATAAAAGGAAGATTGTCATAGTAGCGCGCCCAGAGTCCGGTGGATACAATATCCGGCATCCTTCCAAGTTCCTCCTGCATGTCCAACCACTCGTAAAATGCGTCATTTTTGTAATCCATAGGAATTGATACAAATTCCATGTTGCACGAGATACCGTGATCCTTTAATAAATGATCAATCGTTGTTTGACATTCCTCGGAAACGTTTAAGAGCGGAAAATAAGCCCATATGAGAGTCGGAATCGATGGATCTCCCTTAGAAGATGGGACGACTTCTGTTTGTTGCGATGATTCTTCCACATTCGTTGATGCTTCCGGTACTGAAACCTCCACTGCCTCAGTAATCGAAGGTATGGTTGCATCGGAGCTTATAGATGTTTCCGGAACCGGGGGCTCGCTCTTACAAGATGTAAGCAGTGCAATAAACACAGATAATATACACGAGTCGAGTATATGATTCTTTCGCATATCAACACCTCCACGTATCGATCTGCCTACGGAACAAAAGTAGTTAAATTCGGGTAGGAGATACTTGGACCGTTGCAATCGGCGGAATGGTTTGAAACGACCTGATAATAATACTTTCTTGTACCCGATGTGGACGGTACTTCCACGGACGAACATCCATCATGTCCATCCCACAAATAAATGGTTCCGGTTTCAACCAAAATCCCATTCATGTCATAGCGGTTCCAATAAAACGTTGCGTTCACACTGGTTCTGGTGAACGGATAGTTGGACCATGATTCTGCCCCTGCCTCATGCTTATCTGCGGAGATACCATTTCGAAAGGTAATGCTGGCATATGGCTGAAGATTCGTTGTGTATTCGGTCTGATTCTCATAATCCGGAATACGGACAGAACGCTGTAAGGCATAGATCTGAATGGATTGAATAATCAACAGTCCAAATAAAACTGTAAGCAAAACTACTCTTCTTTTTTTCATGATGCAGTTCCTCCTTTATAATGTGTGTTGTTTTCTGATAGCTCAGCTAGTCAGCCGGTCCATGAAATGCTATACTATTATATAATTCCTTCAGAAAAAACTAATCAGTTACGAATTTACACTCTCTTATGTCTAGAGTATAGTGTATAAATCAGCTCATGTCAATAGGCAATTTTCCCACATTTAAGTTTTTATACCTCAATCAATGTTCAATCCCCTTTGCCTCCTATCATGGTTTCATTAATCAATTATTGCAAGAAAAACGTAAAACCCCTGTAGCAGGATGAGTCCTTGCTACAGGGGTTGCTATACATATTGATTCTACAGCTTAATATGCTATCGTTTTTTCTACGACCGCGTCGGAGTCCTCCAAAACGCTGACTTTAACGATCTTTCCGTTTACGGTGAGTTCATACTCGCCCTTAAATCCGGTGACGGTGACCACGCCGTTTTCGTCGGTCTTAAGGTCTGCCTTCGTCTCCCATTCGCCGTGGATCAGACCCATGAGTGCATCGTAGACCGGCTTTTCTTTATTGTCCACGGTCAGAACGCCCGAAGGTGCCTTCAACCATTTGCCGTCGGTGAGATCCCACGTCGTGATCGCTTCGACCAGCGGATGCGCGAAGAGCTCGGTGTACATTTCGGAGACCTCGCGTGCCTGACGCTCCAGGCCCTCCGGGGTCGACGGCCATTCATCCACCTGCCAGTCGTTCAGGTCCTCGATGTAAGTCGGCATGATCTCGCCGGAAATGAGGGTGTTCTCCGTAAAATGGATGGGCAGGCCGAAATGCTCGAAGCGCTCGAGCACGGTGTGGAGCTTCTCCAGGCCCCAGTAGCCCTGATGCTGATGGCTCTGGATGCCGATCGCGGAGATCGGAACGCCCATCTCCAGCAGGCCCTCGACCAGGATCTCGTAGGACTGCGAGGTATTGAAATCATTGATCAGAAGCGTCGCTCCCGGGTTCTCCGCCCGCGCCGCCTCGAATACTTCCTTTACCAGTTTGAAGCGCCCGTACTCCTTGCAGATCCGGGTGATCGCGTTATCATATTTATCAAAAACAGGCATGATGACCACTTCATTGATCACGTCCCACATGTCCACAACGCCCTTGTAGGTGCTCACTTCGCGGTGAATACGAGCCAGCTGCTTCTCCAATATCTTATCATTCGGATACTGCATGAGCCAGTCCGCACAGACGGTATGCCAGCACAGAGGGTGTCCCTTCACGGTGATCCCGTGGTCCTTCAGCCACTGCGCCTGCGCCATGGTCATCTTCAGGTTCGGCTCGCCTTCTTTACGCTCGTAGCCGCCCCAGTAGAACGGAATCGTGCCGTAGTTGAAAAGCTTGATGAATTTCTCCATGCGCTCGATCGAGTTTTTCTTCATCTGCTTCATCCGCTCGGGATCTGCCCCGGGAAATGCGGGCATGTCATCGGGCATTACGACGCCCATCGTGTCAAACGCTCCGCATCCGAACAGAAACTTATGCGTCTTCTGCTCCGCACGTACCGCCGTGTTCGCAAGCGGCTGACCCGCCGCGTCCCTAAGCTGCACCTTCACTGTTGCTTTTCTGTGATTAAATCTACCCATAAACTCCTCCAATATTTTATTCAGTCGTTCTGTCTCCTACGGAGACCCGCCTGCCTCTATTATTCCACAAAAGCCCTGTTTTGTAAATCAAAGAAACCGAAACGACCTGCCCGAATACGCCGATCCGGAGGGTGGTTAAATCACCTCATATGTCTTTTTTGCGTGTCTATATATGATTGCCTCAATAAGTACAGCCAGCGCTCCGCTGATCGCCAGGCATAATTGTACGCCTTTTAATGTCTGTACTGAAAACATCATGATATAGGCCAATACAGCGAGTGCGATATAGGTCAGGATAAACCAGAAAAGCAATCCCCTCCAGCCTTCTGCGACCGATTTGTCAAACGGTTCGGATACTTTTGCCATCTGCAGGAACAAAAAGACGGCATATCCGATCTCACAGGCAATGCCACCGAGATCCATGGCTAAACGGATCGACTGTCTGGTCTCCCGTTCTGACAGAAAGTCCAGAGCCATTCCGACGAGCAGGAAAACCGCCGCGATCAAAAAGCCCCGCCCGTAATTACTCAACAAATACAGCACCACCGCCGTAACCGCGGTAACGGCGATTTGACCCCATATCAGGTATTCCGACAGTTTCGTTAAAAACTCAAGCGTATTATACCCGGATGTTGAGAACAGTCTGGATGGATTACTGAGCAACGCGAACAATGAAAGCGCCGTCAACATCTCTATAGCGATCATGATCACCTGTGCCAATAACGCTTTCGTAAGCCAGTTCAGCGACCCGCTCATGCCCCTCAGCATGTTCTTTCTGGACTCTTTCTCCCTATTTGCCTGCCCCTGGAGAAACATAGGATCATCGTTCGTTTTCTGTACGCTCCCCACGATCGCGCCGCACTCCAGACACACACTCATTCCATTCGGGACTTCCGCCCCACATGTAGGACAAATCATAAATACTCCCTCCTTATTTTGGTTTCGCGCATACTCTGCCCGATCATGGGCAGATCACCGAATCCCTATTATAACACGATTCCATTATATCAAAACGTGTTCCGCTTGCATACGACTAAAATATTACTTCTTTCTGTTTTTCATTATTATTTCTGGTCTTTTTTCTTACAGATCCGTGGATGCTGTCTGAAATCCATAAAGCAGATACGCCGAACATGCCGGGAGTCCTTAGATCCGCACCGCTCCCTTGCGGTATTCACTCGGGCAGCAGCCCATCTGCTTTTTAAAAACCGTAGTGAAATAAAAGGGTTCCGCAAATCCGAGCTGTTCGCTGATCTGGCGAATGGACAGGCCGCCCCGGCGCAGCAGCAGGGCCGCGCGCTCCATGCGCAGCTTCGTATGATATTCCTGCAGCGTCATCCCGGTCTCCTCCTTAAAGCAGAAGGAAAGGTGTTTGTAGGACAGGCCCATGCGTTCCTCCACCTCCTGCGCGGAAAACGGAGACGACACCAGGTTCTCCATGAGCTGCTTCAGTTGCCGCGTCCGCAGGGTCTGCGGAGCCACCGGCCGGGATGCCTCCGCCTCGTAACGGATGTCCAGCAACAGTCGGTACAAAAAAGCATTCATATATGCACGCTCCTGTGGCTCGTTGCTCCGATACATCGACAGCAGGGACTCAAAACGGGCTACCAACATGCTTTTCGGTGGCAAATGAACCAGTTTGGGGATCGGGACATACACGGCCGAAGTCTGCGCCGGGTCAGAGCCCTCTACATAGGCAAAATCTTCAGCCCGAAGTTCCTCCGCCCGGTGCAGGTCGGGGGCGGTGGCGCCGGAGAGATTGCCGGGGGCGGCGGTCGAATTGCCGGGGGTGGAATTGGCGGGGGCGGTGGTCGCATTGCCGGCGGCGGTGGAATTGGCGGGAGCGAAGACGGAGAGATTATCCGGCACAAGATCCGGCAGATGGAAGTGAACAAAAAACCACCGCGTCCCGCGTGGGCAGCGCTTCCGCCCCCAGTGGTGCAGCCCCTGCTTCAGGAAGAAAACCGAGCCCGCCGGGACTGTGTAGCATTCGCCCTCCTCATAGATCTCAAACTCCCCCTCACGGACATAAAGCAGGACATTGACATCCATGACACGGTCCGGATGCACGAAGCCGTCCTCCGTCCAGAGATCGTCACACAAACTGACTAAAGGCAACCGATCGATGGGCAAATGTATCAATGTGTCTGCCACAGGCGTGCCCTCCTTTCTAAATCGGAATATTTTATAGGTTTTTCCTCTGATTTTACATTTTTATTTCTATATTTCCGATTATACTATAGGTAGTAGGACGTTGCAAGCCCATCCGGCACCGGAGACATACATTTTCCGGGCCGTCGGCGGCAACGGACGGTAAATCGTTAGGGAAAACATAAGATCCGCGGAAGAAGCCGTGGGGAAGCGAGGAAACAGCGTATGAAAGAACTGCAAGGAAGAGACGTTGCACTCTATGACGGCGAATTGCTCTCAAAAGAGAGATGCAATACCGAATATCTGAAGGAACTGACGAATGCGGCGCTGCTGCAGAACTACTATCAGGAAGCCGGTCTGCACCAGAATTTCGGCAGCAAGGCCATGGCGCACGGCGGTTGGGAGGATCCCTCCTGCCAGCTGCGCGGACATTTCCTGGGGCATTTCTTAAGTGCCGCCGCGATGCACTACGCAGAGTCGGGCGACGAGGAGCACCTGGCGAAGGCGAACTTCATCGTTAACGAGCTGGCGCACTGCCAGGCGGAAAACGGTGCGGGCTGGGTCGCTGCCATCCCGGAGAAATATTTCCACTGGATCGCGCGCGGAAAGGCCGTCTGGGCGCCGCATTACAACGTGCACAAACTTTTTATGGGTCTGGCGGACATGTATCGCTACGCGGGCAATGCACAGGCGCTCGAGGTCGCTGTGGCATTTTCCAAGTGGGTCTATGATTTCACGGATGGTATGAGCCGCAAGCAGCTCGACGACCTTTTGGATTTCGAGACCGGCGGCATGCTGGAGATCTGGGCGGACCTGTATGAATTTACCAAAGATGAGATGTATCTGACGCTGATCGACCGCTACGACCGGCACCGCCTCTTCGACCCGCTTCTGATGGGCGTCGACGTGCTCACGAACATGCACGCGAACACGACCATTCCGGAGGCCATCGGCGCGTTGCGCGTCTACGAGGCCACCGGGATCGAGCGCTACCGCGACGTCGCATTTGCCTACTGGAAGTGCGCGGTTACCGATCGCGACAGCTTCGTGACCGGCGGGCAGACCCTGGGCGAGATCTGGACGCCCATGCGCTCCATGGCGGCGCGGCTGGGTGAAAAGAACCAGGAGCACTGCACAGTCTACAATATGATGCGGCTGGCCGACGGGCTCTTTAAGCTCACGGGCGATCCGCAGTATCTGGACTACATCGAAAAGAACCTCTATAACGGCATCATGGCGCAGGGACACTTCCGCGGCGGACACTCCAACGGCCAGACACCCGAGTTCCCGGAGGAAGGTCTGATCACCTACTTCCTGCCGCTCTACGGCGGCGGGCGCAAGGGCTGGGGCACTAAGACGCAGGATTTCTTCTGCTGCCACGGCACTCTGGTCCAGGCCAATGCCGCGCACAACCGCTTCCTGTACTATCAGGACGGCAACGATATCTACACCGGACTATACTTCGCTTCCCGGGCTTCCTTTACCTTGGAAAACGGAGCACAGATCAAACTTCACCAATGGCGGGACGCGCTGAACGGCAGTTATCATTTTTCCTCCACTGACAGCAGCGCGCAGACCGTTCGCGAGGAAGCACATATCTATCAGCATCAACCGGACTGCCTGACGGAGTGCTTCCGGATCGAAACATCCGCTGACGTGCAGTTTGCGCTGCACCTGCGCATCCCCGCGTGGATCGAGGGCGTGTCCGGCGCCTCCGTCAGCATCAACGGCATCCCCCTTAATGCCGCACTGATCCCCGGCAGTTTTCTGACCATTGACCGTACCTGGAAGGACGGCGACGTGGTCCGCCTGGCTCTGCCGCTTCGGATCCGCGCCACGCTCCTGCCCGGCACCGACGATATGGTGGCTTTCTCCTACGGCCCGATCGTCCTCGCCGGACTGTGCAGCGCGGAACGCCTGCTCCACACGAAGGGCGCCGCGCCCGAGACCCTGCTGGTACACGACTGCGAGCGTGAGTGGGGCTCCTGGAAGATGACCTTCAAGACCCGCGGCCAGGACCCGGGCATCCGTTTCGTGCCTCTGTACCAGATCGGCTACGAGCGCTACCAGGTATACTTCCCGATCGAAGAGTAAATTCGACATTCCTGATATATATAACATTGAACCCCGGGCCTTGGGATGGAATATCCCAAGGCCCGGGGTCTATTACTTCCGATTTGCGCCACCTCTTCTTTTTCGCCCTAAGCAGAGCTGATGGGCTGTAAAGCGTATTTCTGCGACACTCTTGGTTCTCGTTTACGCCCTATATGAGATCCGCGGTTCATATGTCGTGTTTTCAAATATCTTCCTACACGCTTGCATCCTGTAGGATATTTAGCTTGATTTAGAATGCATCCCTTGTGGTAGTTCTGCCGTTATAAGATGCACCCTGAATTCCACCGCCCAAGAACTTCTTTACGACATACGCTGGATCTTCCACCCTCCCATGTCGTATTTCCTTCGGCCCTTGCTTCTTCTTTACGACATACGCTGGGGCTTCCTCCTCCCATGTCGTGTTTCCTTCGGCCCCTGCTTCGCTTTTACGACATAGGCCTAGCGCTCCCCCGCCCATGTCGTAAAGATGTCCTCCCGCCGCTCAGCAACCTCTTTCTTCCAATCCACGCCTCCCATAATCGCGTCCCCGAACACAACCGCGGGAGGGGTGTCTCTATGAGACACCCCTCCCACTATAGCTTCTAATTCAATTCTTACTGTCCGCCGGAGGTCTTCAGGACCATGTCTCCGGTTGCTTTTGCGTAGCCGTCCGCTCCGTAGCCCATGTCGTCCAGGACGTTCATGACGTCGCCCATGTCGCAACCGATGTGGCCGTCCTTCGGGCCGTCGATCGCACGCTCGATCAGAGCCTGCATGGTCATCTCGTCATCGGTGATGGCGTTCGCATTGCCGTCTGCCATGAGCTGCTCATTTCGCGGCAGGGAGGTTCTGCGGCTCTGTTTCATACCGTTTCGGAAGCCTTCGAAGTACTCGTTGCAGGCCTTTTTGATCAGGGCTGCCTGCTCCGCACTTCCCTTCGGATGCTTCATCGCTTCGTTTAAGAGCGACTTCGCCTCGTCGATGTGCATCTGCACCTTATGCGTCGTTACCTGCGCGTTCCACTCCGCATACTCCAATTTGAGCTTGTGGCCCTCAGGCGTGAGCATTCGGTCTACCTGCAGGTATTTTTCGGCGGCGTGCTGGTTTGCTCCTGCTACGACGGTATAATCGTATTTTTTGCAGGTTTCCAGCGCAGTTTTCAGGTCGGTCGTCTTCTGGCCGGTGATCTGCTCGTGCACCTCAAACGCCACCTCGTCTGCCTGGACCGTATCCCGTATCTCGATGTCGCCCTTCGCGCCGCGCTTCTGGTAGCCAGTCAGGTCCGTATCCACGGCGCTGGTCCGGCCGGTCTTCAGTTTCATCTCAGCGTTACTCGACACGCTCTTGAAATAGATATCATTCTCGGAAATGCCGGTCTTTTGGGAAATGCGTCTGGCGGCACCTGCTTTGATCGCAGAATCCTTCGCTCCCCAGAACTCGTTGTATTTCATACGCACCTCGACCGCATTGAAATCCGTCAGGTTCTTCAGCTGCTGCTTCGCGTAATAGTTCGAGCGGACCTCCATATACATCTCTTTCAGTTTCGCAGCATTTTCCGCGCTGGGGTACATCTTCTGCTGGTTGTACGCGCGTTCCAGCTCCTTTACCATCTCGAGACCTTCGCGGCTGGCTTTGACGAATTCGTCGGACAGCTGCGTTGCCTTGCCGTTCTGGCGGGTCTTGCGAAGCAGCCGATCCACGTTGTTTTCGGCCTTCGCTCGCATGTCCTTCATCGTGGACGATGCATTCTGGGCCGACTTCACGCTCTTCGAGTTGCTGTAGCCGTCGTTCGCGTGGTTCGCGTTTTCTACCTTTCCGCGGCCGTCCGCGCCGACTCCCGCCTTCGGCCCCCGGCCCAGTGAGAACTTCTGGTTGAAGCCCTGAACATTCTTCGCGTAGCTTAAATACAGTTTCTCGACACTCTTCAGGAGAGGGAACCTCGCCGTTGCCTTCGGCCATGCTTTTCCGAGCGCCCAGCCTAAGACTTTCTCGCCGGCATAGGCTAAAACAAACGGTTTTGCGCCCGCCCACAGCACGCTGGCGACGGTTGCGTCGTCCTTCTCGAGTGCCTCATGCATATTGTACGGCACCCGGATGAAATCCATGGTCCAGAATGCGACCTCGGAAAGTCCGACGGTGGCAAATCCGAGAAGCAGACGCCCTGAGAGTCCGGCTCTCGCCTCGATCTCATTGGCCGATTTCGCCATCTCCGCGTAGAAGCACCAGACATACTCGCCTATGCTCATGTCACCGGAAGGTTTCGCATTCGCGCCGACGATCTCACCACGCAGGAAGCCGTTGTAGACCTCCATGAGGTAGAATGCCATCTCCTCATCGTAACCATACTCCTCGTTAAAGCCGTAGAGCTGGTCGCACGCGAGCCGGTAGACCGGGCCGATTTGCTCCAGATAGTTGTTCCATACATTTTCCCGCAAGGTCTCGAGGCCCTGGCGAATGCGTTCGTCCTTCTCGCGGTCTTCCGCGCTCAGCATACCGAACTCATCGTAACGGCTGGGCTGGCTCAGCAGCAGAACTTCCTTCGAGCACTCATACTCGCGGTCTTCGACCTTACCCCGCACCGTGACCACCGCCTGAATGCGGCGCGGCACGTCCAGGATGGCCTTCGAACACTGCAGTGTAACGAGCAGGGAGCCGTCGTCGAGGATCTCCGGATCGGTCTCGCCGGCGTCAAGCGCGATGCCCAGCGCCTTCACGATCTCTTCGTCATCCTCGCGTACCGCGTGCACGGAAAATCCCGTGATCAGCGGCGCGTAGACATGCACCTTCTCGTTCTCTTTATCACACTCGAGCACGCGGACTGTCGTCTTCGTCTTCGCCAACTTGTAGTCGGTCTTTGCGCGCTGGGTGAAAGGCTTCGCCTTTCCTTCTTCGGTCGGGATCAGACAGCAGTTGATCTTATCCACTGCGATCGAGATACCTTCCTTCAGACGGGCAATGTAGAAATCCTGCTCGATATAACGGCCGTCCGTCTGCTCCACGTGAATGGTCATCGTGTAGTTGTCAATGGCTGCGGCCGGGCGGTCGTCCATCGGATCCGCCTTCTCTTTTTCTTTGATCACCGCATAGTATGCATGCGCCAGCTCGTTTCCGAGATCTGCCTCGATCGACTCGATGCTCACGTCGTATGCATCGTCGGGTTTGATCTTCGCAGATACCTTCTGGTTCTGGTTCATACCCAATACGATGAAATACGGGCGTACCTCTTCCTTAAAGCCCAGCGGGATCGTGAGGTTCGGCTGGTCGAAAACGATCTCCGGAACCGCGATCCGGAACTTCATGCGGTTGGTAAAGGAACCGCCCTTACCGCGGAACTGGAAGGAGATCTCTGCCTCGGACTCTTCCGTCTTCGGATCCTGGACCCAGGCTCGCGCAGCTTTATATGTTCCTGCGAGTTCCTCCTGCTCCTGGATGCCCAAAATGTTATCCGGGGAGAATATCCGGATGTTCTTCGACAGGTCCGGTCGGTCTTTCTCCACGCCGCCTACCACTTCGACTACGCGTGCGTAGACGATCACGGGCGATGCTCCCGGGACCATGATGTTTCCGAAGTCCTTATAGATCTTCAGCTTGTAGGTTTTCTTCTTCTCTTCGTCGGTCTCGTTGCGGTCCGGTTTATTCTGTCCCTGTGCTCCTGAGCCCCCTGCCGTTCCAGCACCCTCGGGTGCTCCGATCGGTCCGTTTCCGCCTGGCCCGGCTCCTGCCGTTTCAGCTCCGGAAGTCCCACCGCCGCCGGTACTGCTTCCACCGCCGGCTGCTCCACCACCGGATGCTCCTGCTGCGCCGCCGGATCCACCGGCTCCTGCAATTCCGGCTCCTGCCGCTCCCGCAACTGCTGCGCCCCCGACGGAGATCACTGTGGGAACCCAGGGGATCGTAGGCTTCTTCTTCGCGCCCTCATCTTCAGGCTCCTCCTTGTGTTCCCCGGTCGGAGCGACGATCTCGTCATCGATCGTGCCTCCGTCGACCTCGCCCGGATTTTCATCCGCATCGGAGAAAATGATATCCGTGATTCCGGCAGGATCCTGCTTTATATCAATATACAA
>ONPC01000100.1 GCA_900319565.1 uncultured Eubacteriales bacterium
GACTGAAGGTGGATTTCATTACCCGCCATCACTACACGACCGGCCAGCACGACTGGAAGGGACACTACACCTATGCGCCTCTGGAGGATCCGGAGTTCCGTTTTAACAACCTGCACACGACCCGTGAGATCGTGGACCGCTACGAGGCTTATCGCGGCCTGCCCATCCACATCACGGAGTTTAATACATCCTATTCGCCGGACGGTGTCATCCACGACACGAACCTGAACGCGGCGTATCTGGCGCACCATCTGTCCCGTCTGGGCGATGATAACGCCTCCTACTCCTACTGGACCTTCGGCGATATCTTCGAAGAAAAGGGTGTGCCGTTCACACCGTTCCACGGCGGTTTCGGCATGGTTGCAAACCGTTGCATCCCGAAGCCGACCTTCTATACATTTGCCTTTTATAAGAAGTTAAAGGGCGGCCGCTGCGTTTTCCGCGACGACGACATGATCCTGGTAAAGGGCGACGACGATGTTCTTCGCGGCATTGCCTGGAATTTCTGTGAGAAGGCAGAGGACCGCAAGGTAAAGGATCTGTCCGTGAACATCGATGCTGCGGACGGCGAGTACAGCCTGGTATGCCAGACTGTGGATGAGACTACCTGCAACCCGCTGAAGCTGTGGCACGATTTGGGTGAACCTTCGAGCCTTAATGAGGAGCAGGTGAAGATGCTGAAGGCGGCTGCCGTACCCGCATTTTCCTCACAGGTTCTGACGGCGCAGGAGGGCCTCAAGTTCGCCCTGACCGTGAAGGAAAACGGCGTGATCTACTTCGAGATCCGCAAGCGCAACTTCACGCCGGACCGCGGATACGAGTATCCCGGAGTTTGACAGCACAGTTCATAAGAGTATTCAGATAACCGGAACGCAAGGAAAGCGATGGCCTTTAGTTCGTCGGTCAAAGCAGGAAAAAGGCCAAAAAACGAACTTGCGCCTTTCGGCAGAAAGGAACGCGGCAACCTCGCATTTGCGGGGGCGTACAGGACGAACCTATGACATTACAGCAGATGAAATATGTGGTGGAGATCGCGGACCGCGGCTCCATGAATGAGGCGGCAAAAGCACTCTATATCTCGCAACCCTCGCTGTCCGGGACCATCCGGGAACTGGAGAAGGAGATCGGGATCACGATCTTTACGCGCAGTAACCGCGGCATCAAGGTGACCACGGAGGGGAGTGAGTTCCTGGGCTATGCGCGGCAGACGCTGGAACAGTACCGCTTCATGGAGGATCGCTATCTGGCACGAAAGGAGACGCGAAAGAAGTTCTTCGTTTCGACCCAGCATTATACATTTGCCGTCGAAGCATTTTCCAAAACGCTGAAGAAAGAGGGCATGGAGGAATACGACTCCGCGATCTATGAGACGCGTACCCACGAGGTCATCGAGGATGTGAAGAACCTGCGAAGCGAGATCGGCATCCTGTATCTGAACGACTTTAACGAGCGCGTCATGCGCGCGGAGTTTGCAGAGAACAATCTCGTGTTTCACAAACTGTTTTCCTGCAAGACCTTCGTCTACATGAGCGCGACCAACCCGCTGGCGCAGAAGGAATCGGTCTCCCTGCGGGATCTGGATGACTACCCTTGCATCTCGTTTGACCAGGGCGCGAAGAATTCCTTCTATTTTTCGGAGGAGGTGTTGAGCACCTACCCGTACCACAAGGTCATCCATGTCAATGACCGCGCATCCGCGCTGAACATGATGACCCTGCTCGACGCGTTTACGTTGTGCAGCGGCATTATCTGTGAAAGCTTGAACGGAAACGGCTACGTGGCTGTACCGCTCGAGAGCGATGAAGTCATGCACATCGGCTATGTGGTTCGTGACGACCGCCAGCTGTCGCCCATCGGTAAGGCATTCGTCGAAGAAATGAAGAAATATGAGAAGTCGATCCTATAGAAGATAGTAATAGATCTTACATTACTTTCGATTCCTTGAAAGAAAATATAGTGCGAAGCAGGCTGCCCCGTCGGGGCGGCCTGCTTTTTGAATTGTTATAGGTAGAACTTATAACCAGGTCGAATTTTTATGTAATTTTCAAGACGTAGATCTTGTGTTATCCTAATGTCAGGTTGAAAAACCTATTGACCTACAAGGCAAATAAAATCTAAGAAAACAGATCCCAAAGGAGGACACAAATATGAGCAATTATCGTTTTGAAACATTACAGTTACATGTAGGACAGGAGCAGGCCGATCCGGTTACGGACTCCAGAGCCGTTCCGATCTACCAGACCACTTCCTATGTATTCCACAGCGCACAGCATGCGGCAGATCGCTTCAACCTGCGAGACGCGGGCAATATCTACGGAAGACTTACGAATTCCACACAGGGCGTGTTGGAAGAGCGTGTCGCAGCACTCGAGGGCGGCGTTGCAGCCCTGGCTGTATCTGCCGGCGCAGCAGCCGTTACCTATGCGGTACTGGCTCTGGCACATGCAGGTGACAACATCGTAGCACAGGAGACCATCTACGGTGGCAGCTTCAACCTGTTGGATAACACACTCCCGGCTTACGGCATCAAGACCAATTTCGTAAACATCCACGACCTGGCACAGGTCGAGGCAGCGGTCGACGAGAACACTAAGGCGATCTTCATCGAGACACTCGGCAACCCGAACTCCGACATTCCGGATATCGATGCATTGGCCGCGATCGCACACAAGCATAAGATCCCGCTCGTGATCGATAATACATTCGGTACTCCGTTCCTGATCCGTCCGTTAGAGCACGGCGCAGACATCGTCGTTCACTCCGCAACGAAGTTTATTGGCGGTCACGGAACCACACTCGGCGGAATCATCGTTGACGGCGGCAAGTTCGACTGGAAGGCTTCCGGCAAATTCCCGCAGTTCACGGAGCCGAACCCCAGCTACCACGGCGTTTCCTTCGTAGACGCTGTAGGCCCGGCTGCCTATGTGACCTATATCCGCGCGATCCTGCTCCGCGATACCGGCTCAGCGATCTCCCCGTTCAATGCATGGATCCTGCTGCAGGGTCTGGAAACACTGTCCCTGCGCTTAGAGCGCCATGCCGAGAACACGAAGAAAGTTATCGAATTCCTGGCAGTTCACCCGCTCGTAGAGAAGGTAAACCATCCTTCACTCGCAGACCATCCCGATCACGCGCTGTATCAGAAGTATTTCCCGAACGGAGGTGCATCGATCTTCACCTTTGATATCAAGGGCGGTAAGGAAGCAGCTTACAAGTTCATCGACGGCCTCAAACTGTTCTCTCTTCTGGCCAATGTTGCTGACGTAAAGAGCCTCGTGATCCATCCCTATGACACGACCCACGCTGAGATGACTCCCGAGCAGCTCGCAAAGGCAGGCATCAGCCAGAGCACCATCCGCCTGTCCATCGGAACCGAGCACATCGACGATATCATCGCCGACTTGCAGGGTGGATTCGATGCCGTTGAAGGTAAGTAAGACTTACCTCCAACGTGAGAAATATTCCTTCAAGCCCGGCACGTTTAGTGTCGGGCTTGAAATTATTTCGAGCCTCTGAGGGTTTGCGGAGCAAACCTGCCTTGTAAGATCGGTAAGTAATGCCGACCTGCAACACGAGAAATAAAAGGAGCGCACCGTTTGGTGCGCTCCTTCTTTTTTACTTCAAACCAGACATTATTTACCGGCTTTGCGTTTTTTCTTCGAAACGGTCACGATGATTACAATCACCAGGATCAGGACGCCCGCGCCTGCTCCGATCAGGATCGGCAGGATGGGACGGTAGTCGTCCGGCTCCGGTTCGCCGCGCTGATCTGTGACCGGATCAGTTGCATTGACCTTTACATCGGTCTTGAGTTCCTGCTCTGACGTGAAGAACGAGGAGAAGGAGTCGGTGTAGAAGGAAATGCTTTCGACGGAGCCGTCATCGGCCGTCTGAATGTCCGCCTTTCCCAGAGACTCGACCTTGCGATCGCTCCGGATGTGGTAGACGAAGAGGTCCTTAACTCCGCTCAGCGTGCCTTTCTCGATCTGCACCGTGATGCGTACGGGGAAACCGATCTCCTGATGCCCTTCGAAATACAGAGGGTAGATCTTTCCTTCTTCGATGCTCGTATAGCCGTTTTCTGCAGCTACGGCGTTCAGAACCTGCTCAGTCTCCGGAGTCGTTTTTCCGGGCTCGGCGCTCTCTACGATGGAGCGGACATTGGTCAATGTCTGTGCCAGATTCTTTTCGGGAATCCGCTCCAGAAGAAGCTGCTCATTTTCCGTCATTTTGTTGATTTCGACACGAGCCGTCGCTTTCACAGGCCGTCCGCCTTCCGTTCCCACAGGGATCTCAAAATCGGATTTACGATCCTTCGGAACCAGGGACATATCCGCCGGCTTCGTCGGCTCGGGCGGGTTTTGTTCGTTGCCGCCCGGCTGTGCAGGCTCGCCCGAGATCGGAGGGTTCGGCAGGTCCGGCCGGTTTGGATCATCGGGATCGCCGCTACCGATCGGGACCGGATCCTCGCCCGGATCCTGCGTTTCCGGCATATTCTCGATATCCAGTTTCAGCTCCTGCTTCGAAGTAAAGAAGTAGGAGAAGGATGCGGTGTAGAAAGAGATCTGCTCGATGAAACCGTCCTCGTAGGTTCCGTAATCCGCACTGCCGAGGAACTCGAGATGGCCGTCGGCCGCAACGTGATAAACGAACATCTCATTGCCCCCGTCCAGGTCGCCATCGCGGAGATGAACCGATACATGTACGGGGAAGCCGACCTCCTGATGCCCCTCAAAATACAGAGGGTAGAGTCTTCCGTCTTGCAATGAATCAAAACCATTTCTTCTGGCCAATGCTTCGAGAAGTGCATCGAGTTCGGGATCGGACCTGCCGGGATCGGCCGCCATTACGATCTGCTGAACATTCCGCAGGATCGTCAACAATTCATTGTCCGAAAGGCCTTCATAATATTTCTTCTGGGTGGCGTTCATGGGTCCCATCTCCACGCGGAGGCCGCCGGGGCGAACCGCGGTCAGGTTATCGGGAAGAGGAATATCGAAATCCGAATTCCTGTTTCCGGGGAGTTGCGGATACCATGCGGGTTTGGATCCTTCAGGATCGGGTTTTTCCGTACCGGGCTCAGGCTCATCGGGGCCGGGGCCGGGCTCGTCAGGACCGGGAACATCAGGCCCTGGACCGGGTTCATCTGGGCCGGGCTCGTCGCCGGAGCCTGTGTATTCAATGACGATGGAAAGGTTTTTGAACGGGATCTGGTCGGTATTCATGACATTCGTCGCAACGGAGGTCTCGCCGTCGCCGTTCAGAAGCTTGAGCTCGATCCTGGTTCCGTCGGAAGTGACTAGGAAAATCTGAGCGCCGCGCAGGTCGTTGATACCGTTCAGCTGGAGCGGGTCGTTGTACTTCAGGTCTACAACGCCGGATACCGGAGCGCCGTTACGGAAAGCGGTGATGGTGCGTCCGCCGACTTCCCAGGTTCCGGAGCCCAGATCGATAAACCAGACATAATCGCGGCCGGTCTTCGGATCACGGCCTAACGGATAAACCGGCTCAGGATCGGGATCGCCACCATAGGTGTAGCCTCTCCAGTTTGCAGCGTCCGTGATGATGTGGTCGCCGACTTCGGGTACGTTGTGCACGCCGTCGTTCCACTCGGGCTTGAAAGCGCCGACGCCGAGGAAACCGGTACCCTTACAGTAAGGGCACTTGTAACCGTACTGGCGGGCTAACTGGCAGTCGCCGCGCGGGCAGTCCATACGCCCCGTGCCGTGGCAGCGGTCGCAGTCGCCGCCGCCCTGTCCGTGGCAGCGGACGCATTCCAGTTTTCCGGAACCGCCGCAGTTGCCGCAAGGACCGGCATTGCCATCCGCAGGGATCGGTCGCGAACGACCATCTCCGTTGCAACTCGTGCAGATGTACCAGCCGTTGTCGCACGGGCCTTTATCATCCTGTCCGGGGCACACCCAGTGGCCGCCGCCTCCGCAGCCATCGCAGACCACGGTGCCGGTGTTGTTACAGCCGTCGCAGTGAAATTCACCGGTCTTGCCGCAGTGGTAGCATTCCTCCAACTCTTTTGCTTCCGTGACCGTCGCAGGAAAAGTCAGTGTCCAGGAAAGCAGAATCAGAGACAGAAGAATGGATAATACGTTTCGTATGCGTTTTTTCATAAGCGTATACCTCCGTTCTTGTTGCATGTGCCCGATCAAAGGCGGGTTTAGATTGTTCGATCATTAACGTAACGAATCGGTTTGCAGGGCAAACCAAAGTTTGAAACTAAGTAGATACTCTAATTATATCATGTATTTTCCCGACTTGCACGTGGATCGGGAAGATTTATGGAAATTTTAGCAATTAATGCTATAATGAATAAAACACAGGGGCGCTTTGGCCTGGGGAAAGACACGAAAAAGTCCTAAAAAGGTATTGCATTTCGGGGACTTCGGGTGTATAATTGGTCAATACGGCACTATTTATACATATTTCCATGCATAGAACCGCATTTTATGCAAATATTAGTGCATAAAACGAGTTTCATCCGGTATATAATACCGGCCGAAGGAGCAATTATGGCAAAATGTACGAAAGAAAATACTTCTAAGAGCACTTCTGTGGAGAAGTCTCCGAAGAAATCTTCTAAGAATACGGCACAGATCCGTGTGATGACCCTGGATGATTATGAGGGCGTATACAAACTCTGGATGAGTATCCACGGCTTTGCGATCCGAAGCGTCGATGACTCGAGAGAGGGTGTGGAAGTTTTCCTGAAGCGAAATCCTACCACCAGCGTGGTCGCTGTGGAGGACGGTAAGATCGTGGGCGCTATCCTGTGCGGGCACGACGGCCGACGAGGCTGTTTGTATCATGTGTGCGTGCACGAGGATTACCGCATGCGAGGCATCGGAAAGGCCATGGTCGTGTTCTGCATGAAGGCACTTCGCGAAGAGAAGATCAACAAGGTCTCCCTGATCGCTTTTACCACGAATGATATCGGAAACAAGTTCTGGCATCAGATCGGCTGGACGAAGCGAGAGGATCTGAACTATTATGATTTCACTCTGAACGAGAAAAACATTATTGCTTATAATAAATGAGAGGTTTTACTATGAAGAAGATCGAAGGCGGAGTTACCGCGGCAAAAGGATTTGAGGCAGCCGGTGTGGCTGCGGGGATCAAATATAAGGAACGCAATGACATGGCGCTCGTTTATTCAACGAGCCCCTGTAAGGCGGCAGCGACATTTACCACGAATGTGGTAAAGGCAGCACCGGTCCTTTGGGACAAACAGGTGGTAGACAACAGCGAATATCTGCAGGCGGTGATCATCAACGCCGGCATTGCAAATGCATGTACAGGTAAGGAAGGGTATGACTATTGTAAGCAGACTGCGGACGCAGCGGCGCAGGCATTCGGTGTTCCGGCCGATGCGGTGGCGGTGGCATCCACGGGTGTCATCGGCATGCAACTGCCCATTGACCGTATCGTAAACGGCATCGGGCTGCTAAAGGATGCAAAGGGCGACGACCTCGAGCACGGCCACATTGCGGCGCGCTCGATCATGACCACGGACACGAAGCCGAAGGAGATCGCGTACGAGTTCACCGTAGGCGGCAAGAAGGTCGTGATCGGCGGCATGTGTAAGGGTTCGGGCATGATCCACCCCAATATGTGTACCATGCTCTGTTTCATCACCACGGACGTTTCCATCAGCAAGGAACTGCTGACGCTGGCGCTGAAGGAGGACGTGGTCGACACATTCAACATGATCTCCGTGGACGGTGACACTTCCACGAACGACACGGTGCTTCTGCTGGCGAACGGCCAGGCGGGCAATGCGCAGATCAACACTCACGGAGCGGACTACGACGCGTTTTGCGAGGCACTGCACGGCGTCATGGTGGGTCTGTCGAAGATGATCGCCGGTGATGGCGAGGGCTGCACCTGCCTGTTCGAGGTGACGGTGAAGAACGCCGACACGAAGGAGCATGCGAGAACGCTGGCGAAGAGCGTCATCACATCCAGTCTGACAAAGGCCATGATCTTCGGACACGACGCCAACAGCGGACGTATCATGTGTGCGATGGGCTACAGTGGTGTGAATTTCGATCCCGAGCGCGTGGACATCTATTTCGAGAGCTGCGCGGGACGCGTGCAGGTCATTAAAGACGGTATGTACGCGGTCTACAGCGAAGAAGAAGCGACGAAGATCCTGTCCCAGGAATATGTGACCGCTGTCTGCGACATGAAGAACGGTTCGGAGACCGCGACCGCATGGGGCTGCGATCTGACCTACGACTACGTAAAGATCAACGGCGACTACCGCTCATAAAAACCGGCTCTACGACCGGATAAAAAGGAGATTATGATCATGGACGAAAAGATCATGCAGAAGGCAGAAGTGCTCATTGAAGCCCTGCCCTATATTCAGAGATTTAACCGCAAGGTGATCGTCGTAAAGTACGGCGGCAGTGCCATGGCGGATGAAGAACTTCAGAAGAATGTCATCAAGGACGTCGTACTGCTGAAGCTGGTCGGCTTCAAGCCGATCATTGTCCACGGGGGCGGCAAGGCCATCAGCAAATGGGTGGAGAAAGCCGGCATGGAGCCTCGCTTCGTCAACGGCTTGCGTGTAACCGACGCTCCGACCATGGAGATCGCGGAGATGGTCCTTAACCGGGTCAATAAAGACCTGGTGAAGATGGTGCAGGAGCTGGGCGTTTTAGGCGTCGGCATCAGCGGCAAGGACGGCGGTCTGCTGCATGTGCAGAAGAAACTCTCCGGCGGCCAGGACATCGGTTTCGTCGGCGACATCGATCAGGTGAACCCGAAGATCCTGTACGACCTTTTGGAGAAGGATTTCCTGCCCATCGTGTGCCCGATCGGCTACGATGACGCATACAATACGTATAATATCAATGCGGACGATGCAGCCTGCGCGATCGCGCGTGCGATGAAGGCAGAGAAGCTGGCGTTCCTGACGGATGTTCCGGGCGTGTACCGCGACCCGAAGGATCCTTCGAGCCTCATCAGCGAGCTGCCCATTGACCAGATGGAGGAGCTGCTCGCGAGCGGCAACGTCGGCGGCGGCATGCTTCCGAAGCTGCAGAACTGCATGGAAGCAGTACAGAACGGTGTTTCTCGCGTTCACATCATGGACGGCCGCATCCTGCACTGCCTGCTGCTGGAGATCTTTACCAACCAAGGGATCGGCACAGCCATCCTGAGTAAGGACAGCGAGCGATATTTTCCGCAGGATTGAGCCTGCAGGAGAGTGCTCGCGGGAGAGCGCATCCGGAACGTAAAATATCCATAGGACGGTCCGCCTGTCGGACCTGATACAAGGAGTATGATCATGAAGAAATTCAAAGTATATATCGACGGAAGCGAAGGAACCACCGGACTTCGGATCTTTGAGCGTTTCGCAGACCGGGACGACGTGGAGATCCTGAAGATCGACCCGGCGCTGCGTAAGGACCCTGCCGAGCGTGCAAAGATGATCAACAGTTCGGACATCACGTTCCTGTGCCTGCCGGATGCGGCGGCGATCGAAGCGGTCAGCCTGTGCACAAACCCCGATGTGACCATCATCGACGCGTCTACGGCGCACCGTACGAACCCTGACTGGGCCTACGGTTTTCCGGAGCTTTCGAAGGAATTCCGTGAGAAGATCCAAAAAGGTAAGCGCATCGCGGTTCCCGGCTGCTATGCTTCGGGCTTCATCGGCATCGCTTACCCGCTCGTGAAGGCGGGCATTCTCCCGGCAGACTATCCGGTCAGCATCTTCGCTGTGTCCGGCTACAGCGGCGGCGGAAAGAAACTGATCGCGGCGTATGAGGAAGAAGGCAGGGATGCGAAATTCGATTCCGCCAGAATGTACGCCTGGGGTCAGACGCATAAGCATCTGAAGGAGATGAAGGCCATCACCGGTCTGGCGGCGGAGCCGCTGTTTAGCCCGATGACGACGAACTACCACAGCGGAATGATCGTCCAGGTGCCGCTGTTTGCCGACCGGCTGAATAAGAAGGTGACGCCTGAGCAGCTTCGGGATTTCTTCGCCGAGTACTATGCCGGCGAGAAGTTCATTAAGGTGCTGCCGTTTGGCTACGACGTCGAAGAAGGCGGCGCGTTGTTCTCGGACGCCTGCGCAGGCTGGGACGGCATGGAGATTCTGGTCACGGGCAATGCGGACCGCATCATCGTTGCAACGCGTTTTGACAATCTCGGAAAAGGCGCTTCCGGCGCGGCGATCCAGTGCATGAACCTGGTCATCGGCGCTGCGGAAGACAAAGGACTGGTATTATAGGGTAGGCCGCCACGCGGACCATATCCCAGGAGGGTAAAATTATGAAGACAGATGCTGTGATCAAACAGACGGAAGATGCTCTGTTGCAGGTATACAGCCGGTTCCCGGTGGCGTTCGACCACGGAGAGGGCATGTATCTCTACGACCTTGACGGAAAGGATTACCTGGATTTCGGGTCGGGCATCGGCGTTATGGCGCTGGGCTACGGAAATGAAAAATACAACAATGCTTTGAAGAACCAGGTGGATAAACTGATCCACGTGTCGAATCTGTTCTACCATGAACCTCTGGCGCATGCGGCACAGAAACTGGTTCAGGCTTCCGGCATGGACCGCGTGTTCTTTACGAACAGCGGCGCGGAGGCAGTGGAAGGCGCGCTGAAACTGGCTAAGAAGTACGCTAACAACAAGCAGAAGAAAAACTATAACATTATCGCCATGGAGGACAGCTTCCACGGACGGACCACGGGCGCGGTGGCAGTCACCGGCCATGAAGAGTACCGCACACCGTTTGCTCCGCTGTTCGACAACGTCGGATTCGCGAAATTCAACGATTTAAGCACGGTAAGCGCGCTGATCGATAAAAATACCGCTGCGGTCATTTTAGAGCCCGTACAGGGCGAAGGAGGCATTTTCCCGGCCACTTTGGAGTTCTTGCAAGGCGTGCGGAAACTCTGTGACGAAAATGACGCGCTTTTGATCTTCGATGAGATCCAGTGCGGCATGGGCCGGACCGGTTATCTCTATGCGTTTCAGGGGTACGGCGTGAAGCCGGACATCCTGCTTTCCGCGAAGGCGCTGGGCTGCGGCGTTCCCGTGGGCGCATTCCTGTGCACGGAGCGCGCGGCGACCATGACCCGCGGCGACGACGGCACCACCTATGGCTGCAACCCCTTGGTCTGCACCGCGGTGGACACCGTTCTGACCATTTTCGAAGAAGAGAAGATCGTTGAGAGCGCGAAGAAGACCGGCGAGTACCTTTGGAAGAAACTGGAGGAAGTGAAGGCGAAATATGCCTGCGTTTGCGATCACAGAGGCATGGGCCTGATGCAGGGCCTGCAGTTCGACGGCGTTTCCGCGATCGAAGTGGTAAAGGCAGCGCTTAACGGCGGCCTGATCACGATCGCCGCAGCGAACAACACCGTGCGTTTCCTGCCGCCTCTCATCGTGTCGGAGAAAGACATCGACGAAATGGTTTTGCGCCTTTCGAAGGCCATTGAGTCTGTTGCGAAATAACGCGGGAGAAAGAGGCTAAATTCTTAAAAAAACGTAAATATGCACCCAAAACGGGAAAATGTCGTGCATTTTAATTGACATTTTCCCGTTTTTTTGCTATTCTAGCAATATCGATAATGGGGGGAGCATGTACCTCCCCACGGATATTTCGAGTCGACCGGCTCGAACAGGTGATCCTGAGAGAAGGTGAATGCAAGTGAAGAATGTGCTTGTCTGTATCGGTGACATCACAGCGGCATTTCAAGCCAGTATCGTAAATGTAATATCCGCAGAGGCCCGAAGGATCGGGGCTGCGGTCATGTATTGTGTCAATTCTTCAGCCCGGGGCGTAAATGCTCTGTTCGGCGCCATCGAGATGCATGTGGTGGATATCCCGGACATCAAACGTTTCGATGGCATTATTATCGCTCCGGATACGTACGGTATCGAAGGTATGGCAGAGTATATTATCGACTATTTCAAACGGGAAGCAAACTGCCCGGTGGTTTCCGTGCGTGCGTTTACGCCGGGTGTTTACAACGTTATCGGAGACGACTACAACTCTCAGGTGGAGATGATCGAACACTTTATTCATGAGCATCATTTCAACCGTATCGCATATATGGCCGGCCGCCTGGACTTAGAGGACGGCAGACAGCGTCTGCAGGCATATCTGGATACCATGCATAAATACGGCATGGAAGTTCCCGAGGGCATGATCTACTACGGTGATTACTGGCGAAATCGCGGCGATGACGCGGTCAATTGGTTCATCACCAAAAACGAAGAAGTTCCGCAGGCGGTGGTATGCGCGAATGACTATATGGCGGTCTCCCTGTGCGACGCTTTCGTTCATCGCGGTTACCGCGTGCCGCAGGATGTATGTATCTCCGGATACGATGATCTGGAAGAAGCACAGTTCCAGATCCCGCCGCTTACGACGATGCACGTGCCCCACAACGAAATGGGTAAGGCGGCCATCCACATTTTGAAAAACATCTGGGAAGGGAAACCGCAGGAAGAAACGGTCTGCCTGCAGCTGTCCCCCCGTTTCCGCAACAGTTGCGGCTGCGAACGCGATCTGAACATAGCACCTTTTCAGCGGCTGTTCCGCGATAAGGAAAACCTGCAGCGCGCCATGCACCACGGCACCTATATGAACCTGGAGTTCGAGGGCAGTGACACGCTGGCAGAACTGATGTTTTCAGCCTACACTTACATCAAAGGACAGGGCCTCGGGGAAATGTACTTCTGCTTCTGTGACGAAGAGGAGCGACAGAACAACGTAGCCGAAATGGCAGGTAAATTCACCGACCACATGATCCTGAAGGCCATTGTCACCGACGAAGGCGTGACCATGCTCGAGGAACGATTTGATCGCGGCGATGTGCTGCCGGAAGGTTACCACGACTACTCACAGCCTCTGTTCCTGACATCCCTGCATGAGAAGGATTACTGCTTCGGCTATGTTGCCTTTCGAAATCTGGACCTGGAGAAAAGCAAATACTATCTGAAAAATCTCGTGTTTGCATTGATCAGTTCCATGGAGCGGATCCGCATCTTCGAAGAAGTTAAATCCGTGAGCGAGCTTCGCGAGCAGTCCTATGTGGATGCATTGACCTCGCTACCGAACCGCAGAGCCATGGAGCACACCATGAAGAAACTCTATGAGCGTCTGGAACGCACCGGCCAGTGTTTCTGCATCGTCAGCATTGACATGGACGGCTTGAAATATATCAACGATACCTACGGTCACGTGGAGGGTGACTCCGCGCTGATCGCGCTCGGCGAAATTTTGTCGCACCACTCGCATCCCTATGGCATCAGTGCCCGTATCGGCGGCGACGAGTTCCTGGCGCTGTTCCCCTCCGAAGACGAATCGGAAGCTGTGGCGTGGGAGCAGACCGTGCAGAAAGAGATCGCCGAATACAACGAACGGTCCACGAAACCGTACGAACTGTCCGCCAGCATTGGTTTTTACTACTGCCGTAAAGGCATGAACATGCTGGCTTGCATGCGTGAAGCGGACAAACGCATGTATCAGGAGAAGAAAACAAAGAAACATGCCCGCGTTTAGAAAACATTTTGAAAGCAACTGATTGACCGGCCTTAAAGGAGGGCTCATGGAAGGGTTCGATTCACCAAAAAAAAGAATAATCGTATTGATCCCCGCGTATGAGCCCGGAGAGTCATTTATCCCGCTTCTGCAGGAGATCCGCGAGCGGTCCTCGATGTCCATCGTCGTGGTCAATGACGGCACAGAGCGTGAGTCGGCGCGGATCGAAGAGGCCGTGCACTACGCGAAGGTCGTGCACCACGCGCACAACCGCGGTAAGGGCGCGGCGCTGAAGACTGGACTTCGTTACATTCAGGAACACTATTCGGACGACGTTGATACCGCCGTGCTCACCATGGACGCGGACGGCCAGCATAAATTTTCCGACGCGGTCCGCCTGGTCCACCAGCTTCGCATGGATGAAATGATGATGGTGTTGGGTGTTCGGCAGTTCGACAAAGCGGTGCCTTTCCGCAGTCGCTTCGGAAACAGTGTTACGAAGGGCGTGTTCCATCTGGTCACCGGCCGCGTGGTCAATGATACCCAGACCGGTATGCGCTTATTTCCCATTTCAATGATCCCCGGCCTGCTCGAGATCGAAGGCGATCATTTTGAATACGAAATGAACGTGCTGCTGGAACTGACGCGCAACAACATCCGCATCGCGGAGGTACCCATCCGGACCATCTATGAAAACGACAACAAAGGCTCGCATTTCCATGCACTTAAGGACAGCCTGCGCATCTACATCGGAATCTTTAAATTCATGGCGGCCTCGTTCTTCTGCTTCCTGCTGGATCTGTTTTGTTTCGCGGTGCTCAATTATGTCACCGCCGGAAACTATTTGACACAGTGTAATGTAGCGGCCCGCTTTATCAGTGCGTCCGTAAACTTTACGATCAATAAGAACCTGGTGTTTAAGGACGACCAGAGCGTGGTCAAGACCGCATTGAAGTACATCGTTGTGGCGGTGATCGTGCTGACCTGCAACACACTTCTGCTGAACCTTCTGGTGAAGGTCATCGGGGCCAATGCGATCTTCTCGAAGATTCTCGTCGAATGCATTATGTTTTTCTTCAGCTGGGCGACCCAGCAATTCCTGATTTTTAATCGATCATTAACAGAAGGAAGAGCAACAAGATGAATCATCCGGAACGCTTATCCGAACATAAGAAAAAACAGGCCGGAGCGCCGAGACGGCACCTCCGCCTGTTTCTTCATTTTTTTGCGGATCTGTTGATCATCGGGGCCATAGCCCTGGTGTTCTGTCTATATTATTTCCTCCTGCCGCGAAAGCAGGAGAGCCTCGGTATCAAGATCGATAACCCCTACGCTAAGCCGCAGGAGAGTTCGGCGAGCCAGGCTTTCGCGGAAAAAAACCCGGCGACAGGGGAGGAAGATCCCGAAGACCCGTCAGACGAGGAAACCGGCGCAGCCCCTGTGACAGAGCCCTCTGGTGCGGAGGATCCGGGAGAAAAACCGACGGCAGACAGCCTGTCTGAATCGGGCACGGAGACGAGGGCTGGCGAGCCATCCGAACCAGAGACGCGTGAAGAGACCACGCCGGCGCCTACCGAACCGCCGACTACGGCGAAGCCCCGAAAGAATATACCGC
>ONPC01000102.1 GCA_900319565.1 uncultured Eubacteriales bacterium
AAAGCCCATGGCTTTCGCCGTGGAAAATGCTATATCGTTACGCATCAGCGTGCTGTCATAGTAGTTTGCGAGCAGCACGTAATGCTTGTTTTTTCCGGAATTCAGAAGATCGGCTTTTTTGGAAAGCTTGATCTTATAGGGTTTCTTTGCTGCCATCCAGGTGGAATTGCCCCGGCCCTTGATCTGGATATCGCCTGTGTAGGCTGCGATATCGACAGTGTTGTCTTCGTCCGGCGTCAGCTTCATGGAGGCGTTGATGTAGACATCCTTACTCGCAATCTTACGGTTGTTTTCCGTTTGGATGGAGAGGATGGGCAGGCCGTAGGATGTAAGCTCAGGATCCTCAGGCGCGGCGGTCTCCGCCGGGGTGGGAGGTTCTGTCGCAGGAGAGGAATCTTCCGCGGTGACCGATTCGGCGGTGGAAGGTTCCTGCGATGCATTTTCGGATGTGGCAGCGGTGGTCGAAAGGTTCGGAGCCGTCGTCTGATTTTCTTCCGTGGATGCATACGAAGAAGGCTCCGGCGCCACCGAAGCGGTGGGCGCCGAAGCTTCCTGTGAAGCGTCTGCCCCGCCTGCGCCGGGGGCGCAGGCAGTCAGCAGCAGACTTAAGATAAGTGCCGAAAACCTTGCGGTCTTCTTACTCGTTTTGTGTTTCATTTAGTGAATCCATTTCTCCGTAAAGGTATCCGCCAGGGGATCCTTGTTGACATCAAGGGCGAAAACGGAAGTCTTCAGATCGTTCAGATCCACGCCTTCGGTCTGCTCGCCGTAGATGCGGTCTTTGATGAATGCTGCGAGGTAGTTGATATCCTCGGCGATCACGGCGTGACCTTCCTTATGGATGTTGATGGCGATGTTGTCCTTAAGACCCAGGAAATCGAAGATCTTTGAGGATGCCAGATAGTTCATCCACATGGAGGGAGCATTGACCCAGTCCTCGCTGATGCAGGAGCCGATGATGAAGAGGTAGCGGCCGTCTTCGGCAACCAGGCTCGCCAGCATATGCTGATCGAACGGAAGCGCCTCGGCGGAAGCGAACTTACCGAAGTTGTCGTTGAACCAACCCTTTTCATCGTTGGACTGCAGGGAGCCGAGCGGCTCGTTTGCGGTGTAGGTCACGGCTGAACCGGCGCCCTTCGAAGAGAAGTCGTAGGTCTTTCCTTCCGACATATAGCGGAACAGGGCCAGGCCGCCGGCACCGGAGCAGGAAGGCATGACGATCTTGAAGCGCTTTTCAAACGCGCCGCAGACGGCTGCCGCCTTACCCCAGCGGGATACGCCGGTGATAATGGTGTTTTCTTTGTTGATCGAGAGTTCGGCATCCGCGCCTGCGTAGAGGGCGTCGAGCACCTTGCTGCAGCCCCAGGACCATGCCATCAGCACGCCGGTCTGCTCCTTCCAGGAGGTGCCGTAGGGGTACAGATCGTAGAACGCGCCCTTGTGCTCGGAATTATCCGAAGCCACAGGGTAGTTGTAGCCGTCCATGGTGATGACGGCGATGCCGTTTGCGAGCGCGGTCTCCTCGCTGATGCCCGCGTGCATGCCGACCAGAACGGGATAACCGCCGGCCGGAGCCTCGGTCTTCGGGATAGAAACGGTCGCGGTCACGGTCGCTTTCGCGCCCGTGCTCTTACGGGTAATGTTCATGGTGAGCTTGTTGCCGTCCAGCGTGTAGGTCAGCTCCTCATCCGACCCGTCGCGCCATACGCCGTACATATAGTACTGGTACAGGTTGGCGATCTCCTCCGCGCGCTTCTTCCAGTCTTCCTTGGTTTCGATCTTGGTTCCGTCGAGCATCACGAAGGGATCCGCGAGCTCGGAAACCAGAGGAAGCTTTGCGGGAGCGGTAAAGCCGCTGCCGTCGTCGAGCTTGGTGAGTGCTTCCTGAATAGAAGCAACGGCGGCATCGATGGTCTCCTGGGTCGCGGTTTCATCACCGATCAGTGCCTTCGCCTTAGTCAGTTCGTCCGTTACGACTTCGGGGTTCACATACACGGTGAGGTCCGTCTTTTCGACGGTCGCGATCAGGTTCTCTAAGCGGCGGGTGGTGATGGAGGTCTCTCCGCCGACTTTGCCTTTCAGGACAATGCTGCCCATGACCGAAGGGTTGGACCAGGCATTGCCCGTGGAGTCGAAGAGGTTGATGGTGCCTAAACGGCTTCCGGAGGCGCCGGCGTCATTGACCTGGAGCTCGTAACCCAGGACCATGTCGTTCTGCGGCGTTTCGTTGAAGTCGATGGCGCTCTCGACGATGTAGCCGATCACTTCACCGGCGGCGTTTTTATACGGCGCGGTCGCGGTGGTGAAACGACTGATGTCGCCGTGGTCGGCGCTCTTTTCGTTGTCAAAATTCACGCGGTACTGCACGTCGTCTGCCCCATAGGAAGTCGCCCGGTCGTGGAGTTCGTCGAGGAAGATCTCGATGGAATCCTGCTCGTAGGCGTTCCCGCTCTTCTTATTCAGAACGGGGTCGGTCACCAGCGCCAGTGTGTACAGGCTGTGGTCGTCCCAAAGCGTTTTCGCGGTAAATGATGCGGCTACCGAGGGTGAACTTTTGATCTCAGGCGAGACGATACCGACGAGTGCCCAGACGTCGTCGATCTCTCCGTCGATCTTCGGTGTCCCGTAGTTGACGATGATGTTGCCATCCGCATCCGTCTCTGCTGCCGGCTCAGGCGCAGTGGTGGGTGCTTCGGTGGGTGCCTCGGTCGGCGATTCTGTCGGCGCCGCGGTGGTTTCCGCCGTAGTTGGCTCGGCTACGGTGGTGGGTGCCTGCGTTGCAGGCGTCGCGGTCGTTTCCGCGAGGGTCGTGGTTGCTTCTGAGGACGGACTGCTGCTTCCTTCCGCAGAGGTCGCCTTGGGATCGTTGTTTCCGCAGCCTGTGACTAAGCTGGCGGATAACATCACACACGCCAAGGCTTTTGTGTGTTTCTTCATGGTTGCCCCTTTCTCCGGTTTCCCGGACCTTGCTATTAAATTGTATCGGACGATTTGAACGAACGAATTCGCCGCTCTTATTATACCACGAAAGGGGGGAACGGACTGCCCGAAAATTGCGGTTTGCTGCCCAAAAAGAAAACCGCGCATTCTGCTTTTGGCGGGCAGAACGCGCGGTCCATATCGTTCATATTCTATTATTCTGTCGTGGTCTGAAGGGGTGACGCCCCCTCTTCCGCCTCCGGTTTTTTCAGGACCTCTTCCAGTGTATGCCATCCCAAAACGGCGCATTTTACACGGGTGGGCATGTGGGAAACGTCGCGGAGACAGATGGCTTCGTCGAGTTCCTCGAGTTCCTCCTCTTCGACGCCGCCTTTGATCATGCGCAGGAAAATGTCCTTCAGGCGCAGGGCTTCCTCGGTGGTCTTACCCAGGATCAGGTCCAGCATGATGTCGGCGCTGGCCTGCGATATAGCGCAGCCGGTGCCCACGAAACTGCCATCCTTGATGACGCCGTCTTCAATGGTCAGCTGCAGGAGAATATCGTCGCCGCAGGAGGGGTTTACCCCGCGCATCCAGACGCCCGGGTTCTCCATGGGGTGCTTATTGTACGGGTGCAGGTTGTGCGCCGTTAAGATCTCATTGTAGAATGTGCGGTTATCCATAGGAACTCCTTAGTCTTTGTAGCCCATCAGGCTGCGGATGCGGGACACACAGTCCGCAAAGCGGTCGATTTCTTCAAAGGTGTTGTAGAACATCAGGCTGGCACGGGTCGTGGAGGGAACCTCCAGATATTGGTGCAGCGGCTGTGTGCAGTGGTGGCCGGCGCGAACCGCGATGTCGGCTTCCGCCAGAATAGCGGCTACGTCGTGCGGGTGAACGCCGTCGATGGTAAATGTCACGATGCCGTGGTGGTCGGCAGGATCCTTCGCGCCGAGAATGTTCACGTGCGGGATCTGGGTCAGGGCGTCGATCGCGCGTGCGGTGAGCGCATCCTCGTGCGCCAGGGCCGCGGTGCGGTCCATGGCATTTAAGTAGCGGATCGCTGCGCCTAAGCCGACAGCTCCGCCGGCATTGACCGTGCCCGCTTCGAACTTATGGGGCAGGGGAGCGTAGGTGGTGTCCTCTAAGGTCACGTACTCGATCATCTCGCCTCCGGTTAAAAACGGCGGCATCTTCTCGAGAAGCTTCGTCTTTCCGTAGAGCACGCCGATGCCCATGGGTGCGAGCATCTTGTGTCCGGAAAATGCCAGAAAGTCTACGTCGAGCTCCTGCACGTTCACCGGCATGTGGGCAATGCTTTGCGAGGCGTCCGCCACAAAAACGGCGCCGGCCTCATGCGCGGCATCGATAAACGGTTTCAGGTCGATGGCGCGGCCGAACACGTTCGACATCTGCGTCATGGCGACGATCTTCGTCTTTTTATTCAAAAGCGTCCGGAATTCATCGAGGGAGAAATTTCCCTCCGCATCCGGGTGCAGGTAGCGCATGGTCGCGCCGATCGCGCGCGCGGCGTGCTGCCAGGGCAGCATGTTGCTGTGGTGTTCTGCCACCGTAGAGAGGATCTCATCCTCCGCTGTCAGTCCGCGTCCGAGACTGTAGGCCAGCAAATTCAGGCTCTCGGATGCATTGCGCGTAAAGATGACCTCGCAGGAGTCCTTCGCTCCGATGAATTCGGCGCAAAGGGTGCGGGCCTCTTCGTAGGCGTTCGTTGCGATATTCGACAGGTCATACAGACCGCGGAACGGGTTTGCGTTCTGCTCACGGTAAAACCGCTCCACCGCGGAAAGCACCTGAACGGGCTTCTGGGAGGTGGCGGAATTATCCAGATAGGCGAGCGGCTGCCCGTCGATCAGGGGGAAATCTTTACGGATCTTATTTACATCAAAGGTTGTTTTCATAAATACCTCAAAGGAAGGCGGTCGGGTAAAAGCGCGCCGTTTGTATATATATGTACAGGGTCAAAAAGACCGAAACGGTTTTTTGACCCTGCCATTATAGCATATATTTGTTTTTCGATGCAACACCTATGCTTCGACGGAGATTTCTTCTTCGGAGACTAAGGACAGAAGCTCGCTGCGGAGCGCGCCCTGCGGGATGCGGCGGATGACCGAAGCCATGCGTCCGTCGGCAACCATCTTATAGGCATCCTCTTTTGCGATACCGCGCGCTTCAAGGTAGAAGAGGACGTCTTCCGCCAGCCGACCCAAGGTCGCGCCGTGCTCACCTTCAACGTCTTCCTCACCGCAGAGGATCAGCGGAGACGTGAGGTTCACCACGGTGTCGTCCATCAGGAGCACATCCTCCTTCTCGGATCCGGCCGCGCCGACGCAGCCGCGGATGAAATCGATGGTTCCGCGGAAAGCCTTCCGGCTGGTTCCGCAGAGGACGCCGTTGGAGATGATGTCACCGACCGTTTCCTTTCCGACGAAGCGGATCAGATAGTTCTGGTCAATGTCTCCGTCTGCGCTGCTGACATATCCGATGTCATACCGCGCCGTGCTTTTTTCTCCGGTCAACCGGGTGGTAGCGCCTTCATAGACGTTCTTTCCGGAAAATGCGACATGTACCAGTTCGAAGTCGGCATGAGCCCCGAAGTCTGTGCCGGTATTGCCCAGATAGCGAACCTGATCCGAGAGGCGTTTGCTTTCGACCAGGGTGACCTTAGCATGTTCCTGCGCCAGGATCTTGACGTCGACGATGCCGGTCACGGGCTTGGTTCCGCGGATATCCAGAAGGATGCTCAGCTCGCTGCCGGCGCCTACGAAGAAACGGTAAATATTCATGTAGGAGCCATCCGGCAACTCGGGCATTTTATCATAGTCGATGGTAACGGTAACGAAGTTTTCTTTCGTTCCGGGTGTGACCACATACATCGCAGGAGCTTCGGGTGCGTTTTCGGAAACAAAGCGATCCATATCCGGCCCCATTCCGGTCTCGATCTGATCGAACGCCGAATCGGCAACGCGATAGGAGAATGCGCCGGAAACAGTCGTGTCCGACGGCCCTTCCTTTACGATGTTTGTAAGAGTTACGTTTTTATGATTGATGTTCAACCGGTTCCAGGTCTTCATCGGAAGGCGGTTGACAACCATGCTTTTTTCTTCCATATCTGACCTCCTAACCGATGCTTCCGACCATTTCCAGTCGGATCAGGTTGTTCATTTCGACGGCATATTCCAGCGGCAGCTCCTTTGAGACATTGTCCGCGAAGCCACTGACGATCATGGTGCGGGCCTCTTCCTCGGACATGCCGCGGCTCATCAGGTAAAAAATCTCTTCGTCGCTGATGCGGCCGATCTTCGCCTCGTGCCCCACGTCGGCGTCCTGAGTGCGGACATCCATGACCGGAATGGTATCCGAGCGGCTCTTATCGTCCAGCATCAGGGATGCACAGTCCGTCGTGGATTTTGCGTTCTTCGCGCTGTTCTGGATCTGGACGACACTGCGGAAGGTAGACTCGCCGCCGCTCTTGGAGATCGACTTCGAGCTGACGATGGATTTCGTGTTTTCCCCGATGTGTACGACCTTCATGCCGGTATCCAGGTTCTGGCCTTCGCCGGCAAATGTGATGCCGGTGTATTCCAGCGAGGAACCATTGCCTTTTAAGATCGTCATAGGGTACAGATAGGAAACGTGCGAACCGAAGGAACCGGAAACGAATTCCATCCGTCCGCCTTCTTCGATCAGGGCACGTTTGCTGTTTAAGTTGTACATGTTTTTCGACCAGTTTTCGATGGTCGAATAGCGCAGACGCGCGTTTTTCGCAACGAAGAGTTCGACCGCGCCGGCGTGAAGGTTTGCAATGTTGTACTTCGGGGCGGAGCAGCCCTCGATGAAATGGAGGTCTGCGCCTTCGTCGACGATGATGAGCGTATGCTCGAACTGTCCGGCGCCCGGTGCATTCAGACGGAAGTAGGACTGAAGCGGGATCTCCACCTTTACGCCCTTCGGAACGTAAACGAAGGAACCGCCCGACCATACCGCGCCGTGCAGTGCCATGAATTTGTGGTCATACGGGGTCAGGAGCTTCATGAAATGCTCCTCGATCATATCCGCGTATTCGCCTTTCATCGCAGATTCGAGATCGGAGTAGATAACGCCCTTCGCTGCGACTTCTTCTTTCATGTTGTGGTATACCAGCTCGGAGTCGTACTGAGCGCCGACGCCGGCCAGAGACTCCCGCTCTGCCTGCGGGATACCGAGTTTTTCAAAGGTCTCTTTGATTTCGGCGGGAACTTCCTCCCATTTGGCGGTCATCTTGGATTTGGGGCGGACATAGGTGACGATGTCGTCCATGTTCAGGCCCTCCAGCGACGGTCCCCAGTTCGGGAGTTTCTGCTGATAGTAAAGGTCCAGGCACTTCAGACGGAAATCCCGCATCCAGGCGGGGTCGTCCTTCTCCTTTGAAATCGTTTCCACGATCTCACGGGTCAGGCCTTCATCGACCTTATAATAATGTTCGTCGTCGTAGCCGTACCGAAAGTCGTACAGGCTGCGATCCACGTCTTCGACTTGCGTTTTTTCTTTCATAGGTCGTCCTGTTCTAGCTTTAAATAAGCGATATTACTTAAGGTACTTCTCAAAACCGTTTTCGTTGATCTCGTCTACGAGTTCACGTCCTCCGGTCGCAACGATGCGTCCGTCTACCAGGACGTGCGTGTGATCCACTTGCAAAGATTCAAGGATCTTGGTGCTGTGGGTAATGATGATCATGGCGCCTTCGCCGGATTCGTGGAAGTCACGAACACCGCGGGAAACCGTACGCACGGCGTCTACGTCCAGACCGGAGTCGGTCTCATCCAAAATGGCCAGCGCGGGATCCAGCATGAGCATCTGAAGGATCTCTGCCTTCTTCTTTTCGCCGCCGGAAAAACCGACGTTTAAGTCACGCTCGGCATAGCTGACGTCCATATCGAGGATGTCCATTTTTTCCATCAGCTTCCGACGGAAGGGGAGCAGGCGCATCTTTTCGCCGGTCTTTACTTCCAGGGAGTTGCGGATGAAGTTGGACAGGGAAATACCCGGAACCTCGATGGGGTTCTGGAAGGAAAGGAACAGACCTTTCTTCGCGCGGTCGCATACATCCATATCCAGCAGCTGTTCACCGTTGAAGGTGACGGAGCCGCCGGTCACGGTGTAGTTCGGATGGCCCATCAGAGCGTTTCCGAGAGTGGATTTACCTGCGCCGTTCGGTCCCATGAGTACATGGGTCTCGCCTTTGCGAACACACAGGTCGATTCCGTGAAGGATCTCATTGTCCCCGACGCTGACGGTCAGGTTTTCGATCTTCAAGAGTTCTTCTGACATATATATCTCCATTCCAGGGGCTTTCTGCCCCGACTGATCTTCCCGTCCGTAAAAAGGAATCGGCGGGAGATAAACTGTAAAGCGGAGAAAACTCCGCAGTGATAAACGGTTACGCGGTCTTCCGAAGGGGAAATGGACGCCCAAAACGCTTTTTTTCCTCATTTTTAGGGAAAACCGTATACAGTATACTCGAAGTGAGGGCGAAAATCAAGCGAAATTTGACAGAATTCAAAAAAAGTTAGCGTACGCTAACTCGAATTTCATATTGCAATTACAAGACGGATTCGATATAATAGGGAGAAGGCTTCCGGGAGACGGACAGCCTGACCATGGGTAAAAAACATGGTCTTGTTGAAGAGTATATAAGATATAAGGAGTTTTGTATGATCAAGTTGTATGACGGCGGCGCTTATCTGGTGAACGGAAACACACTGGTAGCGGATGGTGCGGAAGCGATCGATCAGCTGCAGGCGCTTACGGGAAAAAAAATCGAACAGGAAGAAGCACGTAAGCAGACCATGGCTTACGGAATTCTGCAGGCTCACAATACGTCCGGGGATCCGAAGAAACTGAAGGTCCGCTTTGACGCATTGGCCTCGCATGATATCACTTTTGTCGGAATTATCCAGACGGCGCGTGCCAGCGGACTGGAGAAATTTCCGATCCCCTATGTGCTGACGAACTGTCACAACAGTCTCTGCGCAGTCGGCGGTACGATCAACGAGGATGACCACATGTTCGGCCTGTCCTGTGCGAAGCGTTACGGCGGCATCTATGTTCCTCCTCATCAGGCGGTCATTCACCAGTTTGCGCGTGAGATGCTCGCAGGCTGCGGTAAGATGATCCTGGGTTCGGACAGCCACACTCGTTACGGTGCCCTGGGAACCATGGCGGTCGGCGAGGGCGGTCCCGAGATCGTTAAGCAGCTTTTGAACAAAACCTATGATATCAACCTTCCGGGCGTAGTTGCAGTCTACCTGACCGGTAAGCTTCAGCCCGGCGTGGGCCCGCAGGACGTGGCTCTGGCCATCATCGGCGAGGTTTTCGCTAACGGATATGTAAATAATAAAGTCATGGAGTTCGTAGGCCCCGGCGTTTCGAACCTCAGTGTGGATACACGTATCGGCATCGACGTTATGACGACGGAGACCACCTGCCTGTCATCCATCTGGCGCACCGACGACCAGGTGAAGGATTGGCTGACCATGCACGGCCGCGCGGATGCCTATAAGGAACTGGATCCGGGCGCAGTTGCTTACTACGACGGAGTGGTCTGCGTAGACCTGTCCACCGTGAAGCCCATGATCGCGATGCCGTTCCATCCGAGTAACACCTACACCATCGACGAGGTCAATGCAAACCTTTCCGACATTCTCGCAGAGGTCGAAAAGAAGGCGAAGATCAGCCTCGGCGACAAAGTCAACTACACCTTGCGTGATAAGATACACAACGGACGTCTCTATGTGGAGCAGGGCGTGATCGCAGGTTGCGCAGGCGGTGGCTTCGAAAACCTCTGCGACGTAGCGGATCTGCTCAACGGACAGAGCATCGGCGCGGATGTTTTCTCGCTTTCTATCTATCCGGCATCCCAGCCCATCTTCATGGAACTGATCAAAAACGGAGCCGCTGCAAAGCTCATGGCGACCGGCGCTACGCTTCGTACCGCTTTCTGCGGACCTTGCTTCGGCGCGGGTGACGTTCCGGCAAACAACGGCCTGTCCATTCGCCATTCGACCCGTAACTTCCCGAACCGTGAGGGTTCGAAGGTCACAGCAGGTCAGATCGCATCCGTAGCACTGATGGATGCGCGTTCCATCGCAGCCACCGCGCTGAATAAGGGTTACCTGACCCCGGCGACAGACATCGATGTGAACTACACCAAACCCAAATATTACTTCGATAAGACCATCTACGAGAACCGCGTATACAACGGTTACGGAAAGGCAGATCCTTCCGTTCCGATCAGCTTTGGACCGAATATCAAGGACTGGCCTTCGATGGTCGCTCTTACCGATAACTTAGTTCTGAAGGTCGTTTCCGAGATCCACGATCCGGTAACCACCACAGACGAACTCATCCCTTCGGGTGAGACTTCCTCTTACCGTTCCAACCCTCTGGGCCTGGCAGAATTTACCCTGTCCAGAAAGGATCCTGCTTATGTCGGCAAGGCAAAGGCGGTCCGCGCGGACGAAGAGAAGCGCAGAGCAGATGCTTCCTTAAGCGGCGTGAGCGCCGAGGCGGCTGCTGCGATCGAGACGATCCGGGCGCAGTTCCCGAATGTTTCCGCAGAGAACACCGGTATCGGCAGCACGATCTACGCGGTGAAGCCGGGCGACGGTTCCGCGCGTGAGCAGGCAGCTTCCTGCCAGAAAGTGCTCGGCGGCTGGGCTAACATCGCGAAGGGCTACGCTACGAAGCGTTATCGTTCGAACCTGATCAACTGGGGCATGCTGCCCTTCACCTATCCGGAGGAGGCGCTTCCGTTCGCAAACGGCGACTACCTCTTCGTGCCGAACGTACGTCAGGCCATCATTGATAAGGCAACATCCATGAAGGCTTACGTCGTAAAGGACGGTGCACTCAGTGAATTCACGCTGAACATGGGTGAACTGACCGATGATGAACGCAAGATCATCCTGGACGGCTGCCTGATCAATTTCTACAGAGAATAATCATTTTTTACTTTTATACGATGCCGGAGGCAGAGATATCTTGCTTCCGGTATCCCTGTTCATACAAAGGTATGAGCCGGTTTTGGGAGGAGTCTATGAACCTGGTATTTAAACGCAAGCTGCCCATTCCGAAGGAGATCAAGGAGCAGTACCCTCTGTCAGAGGAAATGACCGCGAAAAAGGCGGCACGCGATGAGGAGATCCGAAAGGTATTTACCGGTGAGGACGACCGTTTTGTCGTGATCATCGGCCCGTGCTCCGCGGACAATGAAGACGCGGTCCATGAGTATCTGGAGCGCCTGGCCCGCGTGCAGGAGAAGGTGAGCGACCGGCTCATCCTGATTCCTCGTATATACACGAATAAACCCAGGACCACCGGCGAGGGCTACAAGGGCATCCTGCATCAGCCGGATCCCTCGAAGGCACCGGACATCTTGCAGGGGCTCATTGCCATCCGAAAGATGCACATGCGTGCACTGGAGGACACCGGGCTTTCTTCTGCGGATGAGATGCTCTACCCGGAAAACTATCGCTATTTGAACGATCTTCTGTCGTATGTTGCTGTCGGTGCGCGTTCCGTGGAGGACCAGCATCACCGCATGACGGCCAGCGGCATGGACATCCCGGTCGGCATGAAGAACCCTACCAGCGGCGATCTGTCGGTCATGATGAATTCCGTGACCGCGGCACAGGCAGGGCATAGCTTCATTTACCGAGGATGGGACGTGGAATCGGTCGGAAACCCGCTGGCGCACACGATCCTGCGAGGCGCGGTGAATAAGCTCGGCCAGACCAGTCCGAACTACCACTATGAAGACCTGCGCTTTTTGTATGAACTCTATCAGAAGAGAGAGTATAAGAACCCGGCCTGCGTTGTGGACACCAATCATGCGAATTCCGGTAAGCAGTTCAAGGAGCAGATCCGGATCGCGAAAGAGGTTTTGCACAGCCGCAAGCATTCGCCGGACATCCACGGCCTGGTAAAGGGACTGATGATCGAAAGTTATTTGGTGGAAGGCTGCCAGAAGGTAGGCGAGGGCGTCTATGGTAAGTCCATCACGGATCCGTGCCTGGGCTGGGAGGACAGCGAGGCGCTGATCTATACGATCGCTGAGATGTGTTAAGTCTTCCGTGCATGTGCAAGTTTTCAAAGGAGACTTTTTCACGGTAAGTGTAAGGATGGTATGGCGGTGTAAGCACATTCCCAAGGCCGACGATTTCGGAGTACACAGCGTGTGTAAAACGGTTTGAATTTCAGGGTGCTTTCGCTCGTGAATTTGCCATAAGAAAATGTTAACGGCGTTGACAAAATCAATAGATCTGCTACAATAGGGATACATCGGAAGTCACCGATGTATCTCATTTTTTATCCCCGTAAACAGAGGCCGCAAAAAGCGGCGAGAATAGAATATCCGCATATTTGTTTTCGAAGGAATCTTCGAAGGCGGGATTTTTGCACCCTTTTTTCGGGGGTGAGCGTCAGAGAGGAGCAGTATGAAACCTTTGGTTGGAATTCTGGATCATGAGGAAGAATACGGACAGAGGCTGGCCGCATTTATCGCAAAGCAGCCTTCCGTACCGTTTGATGTCGTGTTGTTTTCGAGCATGGATAAACTCCGGGAGTATACGAAGAGCCGCAGTCCGGACCTGCTGCTTTTGGGTGTGAGCCGGGAGGAGACCGGGGATCTGGGAGCAAAGGAAGGCCCCTGGGTCATCTACCTGACGGAAGAAAAACCCTCGGGCGCCGCCGCAGACGACTCGATCTGGCGCTACGGCGGCGCCCGGGAGATCCTTCGGCAGCTGTCACTCCGAATCCGGCCGGCCACGGCACACGGAAAGGAAGGGGCCGGCCTTCGGATCTATACGGTCTACTCACCGGTGACCCGGAGCAGAAAAACGGAACTGTCCATAGCTCTGGCCCGAAGACTGAGTGACCGCTGCCGAACACTGTTCGTGACTTTCGAGGAGTATGGGTTCATCCCGGCTCCGGGGCAGAGTGCGACCGTGTCGGATCTGTCGGACGTGATCTTCTATGTCGGTCAGGGCGCGATCTCGGGGAAGCTGCCGCGTTTTTTGCAGCAGTCGGAAGGGCTGGAGCTTATCTCCCCGGCACGCTGTCCGCAGGATATACGTACCCTGGATGGCTCGGAGGCAGTCTCCCTGCTGAAGACGCTGGCGTCGGAAGGTAAGTACGACTGCATCGTGGTGGATGCAGGGCAGGCATTGGTGGACGTCCGGCCGCTGCTAGCGGCCTCGGAGCGGATTCTGGTGCCCAGTCGGCGGGATGTGATCTCGACGGTTCGCATCGAAGCGTTTCGAAGTTTCCTGGTCGCATCCGGGTGCGCCCAGGAGGCAGAAAAACTGGAAGTCATGTATTTGCCGGAGGGTGGTTTTCTGCCGGAGCGGCCGGACCGAAGCCTCCCCGGTCGGCAGGAGTTTTTCACCCGCGTGTTCGAAGGAGAAGTGATGGAGCATGCGGAGCGCGTCCTGCGCGACGTCGGCTGACCTATCGGTACAGATCGCGAGGTCGGAGGCACGTTCGGAGATCCGCCGGGTGGAGTCATGTGCGCGAGGCATCCGCGTATGAACGGCAGGCGGCGCAGATAACGGAAATGTTGCATTAAGGAAAGGCGGGAGACCGCATGGAGGAATATTCACGGGATTTATTTGCCGGGCTTCGCACGCGAATACTGGATGCGATGGAATGGACGGGCACGCCCGACGACGCGCAGATTCGGGCGCAGATCGACGAAGCCATGGAGCAGGAGGCGCAGGTGCGCGCCATGCCGGCGAAAACGAGGATCCGCCTGGGACGGGATCTGTTTGACAGTCTGCGGAGGTTTGATGCGATCACGGAGCTTTTGGAGGACGCAAGCGTCAGTGAGATCATGGTGAACCGGGCAGATGTGATCTTCATCGAAAAAAACGGAAAGCTTCAGACGTACGGGCGTCGTTTCTCGAGCGAGGCGGCGCTGGCCGACATTATCCAGATGATCGTATCGAAGGTGAACCGCCAGGTCAATGCTTCGTCCCCCATCGTGGACGCCCGCCTGGAGGACGGAAGCCGCATCAATATCGTGCTGCCCCCGGTCGCCCTGGACGGACCGGTCCTGACTATACGAAAGTTTCCGACTTCGATGATGACGATCGAGAGGATGGTGGACCTGGGAACATTGACCGCAGAAGCGGCAGAGTACCTTCGCATCCTGGTGCAGGCACGCTACAACATCTTTATTTCGGGAGGTACCGGTTCCGGGAAGACGACGCTCTTGAATGCATTGTCCGGTTTTATACCCGAGACCGAACGGGTCATCACCATCGAGGACTCGGCGGAACTGAAACTGCAACACATTCCGAACCTGGTGCGATTAGAGACGAAGAATGCATCGGCGGACGGAAGCGGAGGGGTGACCATCCGCGATCTGATCAAAAGCGCCCTGCGAATGCGTCCGGACCGCGTTGTGGTAGGCGAGGTGCGCGGCGGCGAAGTGATCGATATGCTCCAGGCCATGAACACGGGACATGACGGGTCGCTGTCGACCGGTCACGCAAATTCACCGCGGGACATGTTGAGCCGTTTGGCTACGATGGTGCTCACGGGTGGGGTAGAGATCCCGCTGCCTGCCGTGGTGTCGCAGATCGCTTCGGCCATCGACATCCTGATCCACGTAGCGCGACTGCGGGACGGAAGCAGGCGTATTCTGTCCATTCACGAGGTCACGGGGACAGAGAACGGACAGATCACGACACAGGAGTTGTTTGTGTTTCGGGAAGAAGGAGAAAAGGAGGGACGCATTGAAGGGAAACTCTGCAAAACCGGCGCCCGACTCAAAGGGAGAGAAAAACTGTATTTTTCGGGACTGTCTCTTGGGGACAGCGTTGCTGACGGGACTTAGCCTGCTGTTTTTCCGGTCGCTTGCGGCTGTGCTCTTTATGCTGCCGCTGCTGCGGGTCATCCACGGCGAGCTGGAGCGGGGCAGGCGTCAGAAACGGGAGCACGAGAAACGAGTGATGTGTAAGGATGCAGTCATGAGTCTGGCGTCGTCGATGTCGGCCGGATACTCCATGGAGAACGCATTGATCCGTTCCCGGCAGGAGCTGGTTCGCCTTTGGGGGGAAGAAGCCTACATTGTGGAGATGTGGCGGAAGCTGGAGTGGCAGGTGCACGGAATGCATGTTCCGGCAGAGGAAGCATTTGCCGCGTTTGCTAAGCAGAGCGGGATCGCAGAGGTGGAACTGCTTTCGCAGCTTCTGGGGGTATCGAAACGGACCGGCGGAAGCATGGTTCGGCTTCTGAAAATGTGCGCAAAACAGTTGGCCGATGCGCTGACGGTCGAGGAGGAGATCCAGGCAGGGATCACCCAGGTGAAGTACGAGCAGAAGATCATGATCGTCATGCCGCCGGCGATCTTGTTATACCTGCAAGTGGGGTCACCGGATATAATTCAACCGCTATATACAACTGCAGTGGGCAGAATCACCATGATCATATGCCTGATCTTATATTTTGTGGCGATCGTCGTCGGGAAGAGGATGGCGGACATAAGTGTGTGACGGTACAGGAAAAGGTGTGTTTTTATGACGCGCGATCCGCGTTGGGATGCGTGGATCGGCCGGAAGGAGGAAGGGATGGAGGCGCTTTTGTTTTTGGTCGCCGCTGCTGCGGCCGGGTTTGCAGCCCTGCGGTTTCGGGAATCGATCCGCGACCTGTTTCAAAGGAAACTGGCACCCACGCAGAAGGAGCAGTATTCGCTCGCATTTCCCAGAGAGCATGCGGCGGATGCGTTCTGGAGGTTCAAAAAGGAACAGTTGATCCTCGTGGTTGCCGTGGCAGCGGGAGGGGTTCTTCTGGCTCTTTTGGCCCGTCCGGAACAGGAAGAGACCATGGAGAGCGGAAGCATTGCCCGCCCGGGTTTTTCCGAGGGGGACCTTCGGGTCCGCCTGCAGGTGAAGGGCGAGGGTGAGAGCGAAGCGTTTGAAAAGGAGATCTCGGTGTCGGTGGGTCAGAGGCAGCCGGATCCGGAGATGCTGAATGCCATGTTTGAAGAAGGGTTCGCCGAGGGCGAGAGGCTTTTATCCGCCGGCGGAGATTCCATGGACCGGATCGAGCACAACCTGGATCTGCCGGAGGAGATCGGAGACTATCTGCTGGCAAAATGGAAATCGGACGCGCCCGAGATCCTGAGCAGTTACGGCCGTATTTCGGATCAGGTCCCCGAGACGGGCGCCGAGGTCCATATGAAACTGACGCTGTCCTTTCAGGAGGAAGAAAGAGTGCGCGAGTTTACGCTGCGAGTCTATCCGAAAGCCGATGAACGCAGCTTTGAGCAGAGGCTGGAGAGCTACCTGCAGGAGGAGGCGGATAAAGGGGAGGCTGAGGCGCATTTACCGGAGGAGTTTGAGGGGTATGCCCTGACATACGACAAGCCCGGGGAGACATCGGCCCGTGTCGGTATTCTGGCACTATCCTTTTGCGCAGCGGCATTGTTGTATATATCCAGAGGTAAAAAACTCGAGCAGGTCCTGGAGGAACGAAAGGACAGTTTAGAGCGGGATTATCCCGAGATCGTTTCGAAGTTGACGCTGTATTTCAGCGCCGGAATGACCATTCGCACGGCTTGGGAGCGGATGGTCGCGGAGTATGAATACACACGGGAGCAAACCGGGTGTACACGTTACGGTTACGAGGAGATGCGAAGGACGCTCTCCGGCATGCAGACAGGTACCTTTGAAGGGGAAGCATACGGACAGTTCGGTCGGCGGTGCGGAAGTTACGGTTATTTAAAACTGGGGACTCTGTTGGAGGAGAATGTGCGCACGGGACTGGCGGATCTGCCGACACTTCTGGAAACGGAAGTGAATGCGGCCCGGGATATGCGCCTGCTGCAGGCGAAGCAAATGGGTGAGAAGGCGAAAACAAAACTGCTTCTGCCCATGTTGCTGCTGCTGGTGATCGTCATGGTCATCGTCATGGTCCCGGCCTACCTGAGCACGGGGGTATGACCTATATAAGTCGAGGAAAGGAGTTTGTTATGGAGAAGATGATGCAAATGGATGAGACGATGGAAGAGAGCCTTTGGAATGAAACCTTTATGGGAATTCAGGAGGAGAGCGAACCGATGAATCCGGAGGCGGAAGACACCGGAGAACCCCGATCGGAGGAAACGACCGGATTTCTGAAGGATGACCGTGGTATCGGTGTAATTGAGATGGTACTGATCCTGGTCGTGCTGGTCGGACTCGTTCTGATCTTTAAAAATCAGCTGACCGCGATCGTCGGAGATGTTTTTGATAAGGTGAACGCTACGATCAATCGATTGTAATCAGGGAGGAACTGCTATGCGCGCGGAAAAATGTTTCAGAGGAGTGATCACGGTCTATGTGGCATTTGTTTTCCTGTTGGTGCTGAGCCTGTTGGCAGCATTTTTGGAGACCGCGCGTGTTTACGGCCTCCGGGTCCGCCTGCAAATGGCGGCACGCGGAGGCCTGGACAGTCTGTTTTCGATGTATTCCAAACAACTGTATGACAACTATGGCATCCTGATGCTGGATGAGAGTTTCGGATATGATAACCCCATGAATAACGTTTTTACAAATGTGATCCGGGAGAACATGAAATACGATCTGGATCAGAATAAAGGGCTTCTTTTGGGGCGGACCATGCAGCTTTTTGACATGAATTTTGAAGATCTTGAGGTTCGGCGCACGGTTCGGGCAGTGGAGGACGGCGGGATCTATTTTGCACAGAGTGCCGTGGATATGATGAAGTACCGGGTCCCGGCGAGCGCATTTTCCCAATTCACTTCGCTGCTCGGTATGCTGGAACATGCAGAGGAGGCGCAGCAATCCATAGAGGAAGGCGGCGCCGCGATGGAAAGTGAAGACTGGAACCAATATGTGACTACGGTTGCGCCGGAGACAGCCGGCAGCGGCGCGACCGGTGCGTCACAGTCGGAAGGGGGTGCATCGCAAGGAAGCGGAGAGCCTACCGCCGCAGCTTCAACAGAGATGTCGCAAGGAGCCGGAGAGCCCACCGCTGCAGCATCTACGGAGGGGACACAGGGAGGTTCGGAGGGATCTTCGCAGGAGCCCGAGACTACTGCCGAGGAAGTCACGACCATCGATTATAACGCAGAAGCGGACGACGCAGTGGATAAAAGCGTGATTAAGGTCGTGAAGGATTTTCTGAAAGGCAGTGTGCTTAAGATCTACGGGGTGAAAGAAAGCATGATCTCCAAAGGGAAGCGGGACATCAAGAATTCGGTATCCAAAAAACATGCAAAGGATAAGGACGCAGAGATCTCCGAGGGCATGTACAGTGAAGCACTGACGGATTTTCTGTTTGGCGAATATGTCATGGAATATCTGAAGGATTTTCAGGAGCAGAAAGAACAAGAAAAAAAGAATGAGGGTCAGCTGCGCTACGAAGTGGAGTATGTTTTGATCGGAAAGGACAACGATAAGGACAACCTCATGGGCGTACTCAACCGTGTCTATGGAATACGCGTTGCGTTCAATTCGTTTTCCGTGCTGACCAATCCGAACTGTCAGAAAGAGGCTTCGGCTTTGGCGATGGCGATCTTAGGCTGGACCGGTATCGTTCCGCTGGTACTGGCGTTGCAGTGGCTGTTCCTTGAGACCATGGCTCTGGCGGAAAGTGTTCTGGACATGCGTGCGATCGTAGCGGGGAAGAAAGTACCACTTGTGAAAGGGCCGATGCACTGGAAGGTAACACTTACAAATATCGTGCCGCTTCTGACCTCCGGCGCGCAGAGCATGGAATCTTCGACGGGCTTTGACTATCCGACCTATGAGAGGATCCTGCTGTTCATCGAAAAGAACAAAGATAAATACCTGCGGACCATGGATATCATAGAGTGGAACATGCAGAAGACCGATCCGGGATTTCATATGGAGGACTGTGTTTATGCGATCGAGATCGCGACCGAGGCTTCGGCCGACCGCCTTTTCTTACGATGGATGTATCTGGTGCCGACGTTCTTTCTGCCGCGACAGTTTAAATTCGATATCAGGGATGCGAGGAGTTATTGATCTGTGAAGGGGGTGATATCCGATGTCCATTCCGAAATCTGTATGCAAAGCCTCTGAAATCGGTGGCTCAAAAACGGTTCCGTTCAGTTTAAAAATGCTCTCAAAGATACAAAGAACTACATCACGATCGGAATGGGCGTCGGATATGGCCCCCGAAGCTCACCGAAAAAAGCGAAGCGGCATGAAGGGAAGCCTCACGATCGAGGCGGCGCTGGTTTTGCCGATGGTCGTATTCGTGTTGCTCGGCTTCAGTTATTTCTTCCGCATCATGGCCATTCAGACACGGGTCGCGGAGACCATGAACCGAGTGGTGGAGGAGATCACGGCCTGCGCTGAACTCGGGGAGAAGATTCCCGGACTGTTTTCCACCGAACAGGATCAGTCGGTCCTTAATCAGGCGGAGGAGGATGCGCAGCAATCCATCCTGTCGAATTTCAGCGTTTCCCTGAATTCAATAGCGCGTCACGGGCTTGAGATAGGTTTGATGAATGCCTTGTTTGACCGCTATCTTTCGAAGGAATACCTGGATACGTCTCCTATCGTGAACGGTTCGAGCGGCCTGTCCTTCAACGGAACACTTCTGACTCCGGACACAGAGTATCTGGATGCGCATGTCAGTTACAGCGTTCATCTCTGGGGGCTGCCCCCCGGACTTAATGAGATCGATCTGATGCAGCGCTGCCGCAGACGTTATTGGCGTGGATACGATACTGCAAAAACCGAGGAGCAGCGAAACGAGGAGACCGTGTATGTCACGGAATACGGGCGCGTCTACCATACCTATCGGGACTGTTCGAACCTGAACCGGAGCATCAAGACCATAGCGCGGGAGGACGTGGGCGACGCCCGCAATGAATATGGTGGAAAATACCGTGCCTGCGAAGTGTGCATAAAAAACAATTCGGATCCGTATCTGTACATTACGACGGATGGTGACCGATACCATTCCCGCACGGACTGTGGTGCATTGATCCGATATATTCACACGGTTAAACGGTCGGAAACGGGAGGGAAACCTTTGTGTTCCGTTTGTGCGGCCAGGGCGGCAGAGAAAACAGAGCCGTAGTTTCGGGAGGAGGAAAGAGACATGCGTATCGCATATGCGGTCGGTGCAGGCCTGCTGCTCTTTGTGGGGAGCATCGAGGATATTCGAAGAAGAAGGATCGATCCGTACTGGCTTATGCTGAATGCCGGTTATGCTTTAGGGGCACGGCTTTGGTTTGGAGAGCTATATGCAGGCTTGGCGGGAATAACCATCGGTGTTTTGCTGCTCGGAGCGGCCTTCGTGTCCCGGCAGAAAGTGGGTTACGGCGATGGCCTGGTGTTTGCCGTTTGCGGCCTGTATCTGGGCTTTTGGGAGAATTTCAGTCTTTTGTTTCTTTCCTTGGTTTTATGTGCGTTGGGAGGTCTGGCTCTCATGGCCGTGGGTAAGGTAAAAAAAGGACAGGCATTGCCCTTCGTTCCGTTTGTGTTGTGTGCATTTATCTGCGCGGTGATCTTCGAAGCGGGCGGATGAAGAACGGAGAACGGGCCGTTTGAACATAAAGGAGATAAAATGAAAGCAGAGGTAAAAAAGAGTTCTTCGCTGTGGGCAGGAGCCATGGTGGTGGAGGCATCGTATTTATTCCTTTTGATCTTTCTGGTTTTTATGACGGTCATTTGTGAGGGCGTTTATCTTCATGACTGTTATATTCTGTACGCGAAGGCACAAAGTCACGCCGTGGATCTGTCGAAGGAGGTCGCTTCGGATGTGGTGAACGGAAAGATCGACTGGGATGCATGGAAAGAACGGGGACTGCTCTGGCAGGTGACCGACAGTCACAAAAACAGGGAAGCTAAGGCGAAGGAAGAAGTAACGGAAGACGGAAACGAAGGACTTTTATTTCCCCAAAAGCTCGAGGCAGAGGTATCGATCCGGTCTTATGAGGTGGAAGTAACCTATCACCTGGATTATTCCATGCCGTTTATGAATGTTTTCCGAAGATTTCGGTTGACGCCGCCGAAAGAAACAACGATCACGGCCACGGCAGGATATGTGGAGCAGGAGGAATTATTGCGTCTGCTGCACAGTTTGTTCATGGGACGAAAAACGAAGGATACGCCATAACAGGAGGAGATCTATGAATGTAGAATACGGAAGGAGCAACTACTCCGGAACCACATATATGATGCTGGTACAGAAGGATCGGAGGGATGTGGATTATCAGTGCAGAATGGTGATCGATAATGATCTGGCTCCTTTTGTGCCTATGACGATGCAGATGCGCGACAGTGATATAGTCCTCTGTCTGGATATTTCTTCGAGGCAGCCTTTGTCGCGCCTTTATGAGCGAAGAAGCATGGATGTGTGGCAGATCCGCCGGCTTCTGGAAGGAATCGCACAGGCCTGTGAGGTGGCGGAGCAGTACCTGATGGATGTGGACCGGATCCTTTTGGCACCGGAATATATATTTGTGGAACCGGAGCAGGATCGCTGTCGTTTCGCGTTTGGGTTTGAGAAGGAAACGACCTTTTCCGAGGAATTGTCCGGATTGTTGTGTTATTTGTTGGACCATATCTCGCGGGAGGATTATGAATGTGTCGGCCTGGCCTACAGTCTCTATCAGGAGAGTCGAAAGGAGACCTGCGGAATACGGGATCTGTTGGCGATCGCCATGAAGGATACGGAGGAGTCGCCGGCCCCGCCTCCGGAGGTGAAGTATGGGAAACCGGATCTGCATGCTCATGTGGAGGTCGTAGAGCCGGGACCGGTCGAAGTTTTTCGGCCTGCCGGAGATACTTTCATGAGGGACGGGCCGGAGAAACCGGATCCATCCGTTCGGGATCGCCGGATCCTGGGGCTTCTTCCGGCGCCTCGGGAGAAACGCGGGGCTAACGGGACGGCTGGAAAAGAAAACGGAAGAATAATTTCAAAGATCCTTCCGGAGGGACTCATTCTTCACTTGCGGATGTTTTTATACTCTGTAGCCGCCATGATTTTGTTGGTAGGAATCTATCTGTCTGTGGCGCAGGAACGAACCGGCCGGGAGAAATTCATTTCTTCCTGCGGAATAGTCGTTATGTGTCTGGCTCTCGGCCAGGTCGGGGCAGTATATATGAAAAAGAAGGAGAAGGCGGATACGCAGATCGTACGAACCCGCGGCGCCCGGACTTACGAGGAGGATAGGAACTACGAGGCCGGTGACGGATCCTTCCCGGCGGGGGATCCTTTCCGTATAAGTGAAAGCGTCGGAACCATAGGAACGCAACAGGAGGGCCCGATCAATGCAAAGTGGATGGAGATCCCTCCGGAATTTAAAACTAAGCGCCTGTATGCATCCGGCTCCGGTAAGGACAAGGGGTGTTTACGAAGCCGCTTACCGGAGCGTACACCGGACATTCTGCCGGATCATTTTCCGTATATTATCGGAAAGCTGGAGGGGGCGACGGACCATCGGCCGAAGAGCAGCCTGATCAGCCGTTTGCATGCCCGGCTGGAACAACGGGACGATGGAATTTATATCATTGACTTAAACAGTACGAACGGAACGTTTGTCAACGGAAAGCGCCTGATGCCGTCGCAGGAGGAAAAACTGGCCCCCGGAGACGAGATCGCGCTTGCAGACTTGCACTTCCTGTATGAAACCTCAACGTATTGAAGATCGAAATCCTCAGCGTTTGCGTAATCGCAAACGCTGAACCGATTTATAGCAGATGCGGTCAGGGAGGATAGAATCTTGAAAAACTTCTCAAATGATGGAGGCTCACCAAATAATAAACGCAACTATATACAGTTGCAAAATCCGAGTAATTGTGCTATCCTAAGGAAAGGAATTGCTCCGTTATCAAGTAAAAGAGTTGGTTGCATTTATGAAAAGGGAAGGGTTAATATGAAGAATACGATGAGTTACAGAGGTTACATCGGAAGTGTGGAGTTTTCGGAGGAAGATGGCATATTCTTTGGGACAGTCCAGGGGATCCGTTCCCTCATATCCTATGAAGGAACAAACGCAAAAGAGTTGGTCGAAGAATTTCACGGAGCAGTGGATGAATACATGGAAGCTTGTGCGAAAGACGGGAGGGAGCCGGAAGCGGCTTATAAGGGTAGCCTGAATATTCGCATCGGAAGTGATCTTCATCGACGAGCAGCCGTTTTTGCTTTGGAACATGCGCAAACGCTGAACCGATTTATAGCAGATGCGGTCAGGGATAAATTGGAACGTGCGGAATAAGGGTGCCGTAGGCTTTGTCTTGCAATATCGCTCTAAAAAGGGTATACTGTCAGAGGAAGAATTGATAGAAACGGTGGGCAGGAAGGGGAACTTAAAGAGGTTCGAACCATAAGCCCGAAAGGAAGACCGATTTGCTGATAAAGTTGGAAAATGCTCTGATCGAGGCAGGATATCTGCGAGGCTTGGCTAATGAAGACCACACCGAGAGTGTGGTGTTTAAACTGACGAAGCTGGGCCTGTTTTATATATGTCTGCTGGATGATACGGGAGCAAATGTTGACAAAAGGGAGACATTTACCCGTGAACGACTGAAGGAGATGGGGGACCGGATCGCCGAAAAATATCCGCAGTACGTGCGGGACACGTTCGGCTTGCTGGTCGTTTTGACCCCGGATTCTTCGGCGAGCCGTCAAAAACTGGAGGAGGACGTTCCCTTCTGGATCGTGGACTCGCATAAGAAAAAACTGATGATCTACGATGATCAACCGGGAACGTTTCTGGACGCCCGAACGGTTATCGAGGGCCGGCTGACCACAGTTCCGTGGAAGAACCTGCTCAAACAAATGAAGATTCTGCTGTCTCCGGTCAATATCGGCCTGATCCTGGCCTGCATCGTGATCTTCATCTTTCAGAAGATCTTCGGCAGCGGGGAAGGAATCGGTACGCTCGAGCAGTACGGAGCCATGCATTCGAGTACTTTTTTTGAAAAGAACGAATATTGGACGGCCTTTACGCATATATTCCTGCATGGCAGTTTCCAGCATCTGTTCCTGAATATGGTCACGCAGCTGTATGTCGGAAAACCGCTGGAGGTACTGATGGGAAAGATCCGGTTTGTGCTTACCTACCTGCTCAGCGGGGTCGGCGCAGGCTTGATCAGCCTCGCCCTGTACATCCATGAAGGGGAAAATGTCTACAGCGTCGGAGCTTCCGGCGCGATCAGCGGCCTGTGCGGCGCGCTGTTGTGCATCCTGTTTTTGAACCGGCATCGTCTCCAGAAGGTGCCGTATCTTCGCTATCTGATCTTCCTGGGTATCGTAGTGACAAACGGTATCAATACACCCGGGGTCAACTGGATGGCGCATGCCTCCGGTGCGGTGCTGGGCATGATCCTGGCGCTTCTGTTATACGGTATTCCGAAACTTAAAAAGCAGGCCGATGTGCCTTTGGATACAGAAGGTATGGGGCAGGCCTGAAAGAATAGTATACCGGCACGGATGGAGCACCGCCGGGCCTGTTTTGCAGGAGGCGGCCGTAACATCGTGTATTATGGAAGCGGGGATGCCCTGCTTCCGTAAAAATATAAACAATAGGGGGTTTACATTATGAGTTTTCGTTTTGGGGTTTTAGGTGCAGGACGTATTTCCAATAAGTTCTGCGATGCAGTTGCACGGATCGACGGGGCTGAGGTGGCGGCGATCGCCAGCAAGTCCATGGAGCGCGCGCAGGCATTTGCCGCGGCCAATGCGATCCCTAAGGCGTACGACGACTATGTCCGGATGATCGAGGAAGTGAAGCCGGATGCGGTTTACATCGGAGTAACGACGAATGCGCACTACGAACTGGTCATGCTGTGCCTGGAACTGGGTGTGCCGATCCTGTGTGAGAAACCGATGTTCACTGACATGGAGCAGGCGAAGACCGCACTCGCTAAGGCAGCAGAGAAGCAGGTTTTCCTGATGGAAGCCATGTGGAGCCGTTTTCTGCCTGCGATCAAAAAAGCAAAACAGTGGGTCGATGAAGGCCGGATCGGAAATCCGACGAGTTCCAATCTGACCATCGCGAACCTGATGAATAAAGACCCGGAGGATCGCTTCTACAGCGCGGCTCTGGGCGGTGGTTCGGCTTACGATCTCGGCGTTTACGGGTATGATATCACCACGTTCATTCTGGGTGACATTTCCATTGATCAGGTGGAAGAATACTCCATTTGGAGCAACACCGGTGTGGATATCGAAAACCACGTCGTTATGCGCTATCCGAACACGATCGCGACCTTTGACTCGAGTTTCATCAGCGTAATGGACGAACGGCTGATCATCTGCGGTGACGACGGCATGCTGATCGTTCCGTTTTCACACTACACGACCGAGGCGTTCCTGTACGACAGCAAACGCAACCTCGTCGAGCATTTTAAGGACGAAGAAACGGTCAATGGTTTCGTATATGAGATCATGGAAGCGATGCGGTGCATCCGCGAAGGAAAACTGGAAAGCACTGTGATCACGCATCGGGATACGATCGCGAGCACTCTGCTGTATGATAAGGTGAACGCGCACAAGCCGGTGAACTGACCGATACCGCAGAAAGCCGGCGTATCCGGATCGTTTCAAAGAAAGATCCGTGTTCAAGCGAAGATCGCCGGACCGGGCGAAGTTCCCCAAAAGGGCGTTGCGTGCGAACGGGAAAATCAAAAAAACAAGAATATAGCTCGAAACGAACAGAAAGGAAAAAGCCCGTGTAACCGGGCCGGAGAACGAAATGGAAAATTGTATTTTTTGTAAGATCGCGAACGGGGAGATCCCCAGTACTACGCTGTATGAGGATGATATGTTTCGTGTGATCTTTGATCTGGGACCTGCGTCGAAGGGACATGCGCTGATCCTGCCGAAGGCACATTTCGCGGATGTGACTGAGATTTCGGAAGAGTACGCCGCAAAAGTGCTTCCTTTGGCCGCAAAGATCGGCGGCGCCATGAAGAAAGCGCTGGGTTGCACGGGCTTCAACCTGGTTCAGAACAACGGCCTGTCCGCCGGCCAGACGGTATTCCACTTCCATATGCACGTGATCCCACGCTACGACGACGGAGCGAAGATCGCAGCATGGGATCCGGGAACCTTAGATCCTGAGGAAGCTAAGGATATGCAGAAAAAAATATCAGAAGCGTTGGATTAATTCCATGACGCGCTCGACGCCGTTACCGATCTCGGCCTGTTTCATGGCATCGATGTAGGTCTGACGGTTTTCATACAGTTTTTGAATGGCCGTTACCAGAGACTCTTTGGTAACGGTCTCTTCTTCCATGACCTCGGAGAAGCCCTGTTTTCGGAAGGATTCGGCATTTAAGATCTGGTCGCCGCGGCTGACCGCTTTCGACAGCGGGATCAGCAGGTTCGGTTTGCGCAGAGCCAGAAGCTCACAGATCACATTGGCCCCGGCACGTGACAGGATCACGTCCGCACAGGCGTAGAGGTCTTTGAGTTCGGCGGAAATATATTCGTACTGCACATAGCCGTCGCGTTTGATCTTTGCATCCAGGTTTCCTTTACCGCAGAGGTGAATGATGTCGAACTGCGGGAGCAGGTCATCGAGTGCGGAGCGCAGGTGCTGATTGATGATGCGGGAGCCGGAGCTGCCGCCGATCATGAGCAGGATCGGCTTCTCACCGGACAGCCCGGTAAATGCCAGCCCTGCCTCGCGGCTTCCGGTCAGGAGCTCCTTTCGGATGGGGCTTCCGGTCAGCACGGCCGGCTTCCCTTTCAGCTGCTCGACCGTCTCCGGGAAATTACAGCAAATGTATTTCGCAGCGGAAATGCAGAGCTTATTGGCCAGTCCGGGCGTCATGTCCGACTCGTGGATGATGACCGGGATCTTGTATTTCTTAGCGGCCCGAACGACGGGAACGGCAACAAAACCACCTTTCGAGAAGACCACATCGGGCTTCAACTGCTTCATCAGTTTTTTCGCTTCACGATAGCCCTTCAAGACGCGGAACGGGTCGGTCAGGTTCTTCGCGCTTAAATAGCGACGGAACTTACCGGTCGCCACACCATAATATGGAATGCCTTCCGCTTCGATGAGCCCTTTTTCCATTCCTTCGTAGGAACCGATATAGGAGATCTCATATCCCAGAGCCCGCAGGTCGGGAAGCAGGGCTATATTTGCGGTAACATGTCCGGCGGTACCGCCGCCGGTCAAAACGATTTTTTTCATGATGGACCTCGATGGCAAATAATTGGAATGCGAAATGTCTGAAACCGATCAGGCTTCGGTCGCCTCGGCCTGTCTCTTCAGAACCTGACGGATCGCGCGCGCCAGCTGGTCGGGACAGGAAGTTCCCCGTCCTTTGCAGTCGATCTTATCCAGGCGGCGGATGACTTCCTCTGCATCCATGCCTTCAACGAGGGCAGCAACGCCCTGTGTATTTCCGTGGCAGCCACCTACGAACTGGACGTTGGTTACCTTGCCATCAACGATATCAAATAGGATTTGACGGGAACAAGTTCCTTTGGTAGTATAGGTATACATATCGTACCTCCCTGTGAAAAATCGGGACACTTCTCGTGCCTTGGTGCCTTCATGATAACACAGAAATCCATAAAAATCCATAGGTGCGAACACGGGAAATGCAAGCCATCCCGATTTGTTTTGAAAGGAACAGAAATGAAACAAAAGACAGAAAACGGAACTATGAGCCTCGGCGTTTTATTGATGGGAATCATCGTATGTGCCGGCATCTTCGGATGGATCTACGAAACACTTTTTTACTTATACAACGATGGGCGCATCGTGAAGCGAGGCTCCTGCTTCGGCCCGTGGATCGATATTTACTGTCTGGGCGGCCTGCTCATGTACTTCATGTGCAGAAAACTCACGAAAAAACCCTGGTTGGTGGCTCTGCTTTGCGGCGCGATCTGCGGCGCGCTGGAGTACACGGCCGGGTTCATATTGGACCGTGTCAATGGCGGAAACTGGGGATGGAATTATACTACGGAGAAATTGAATTTCGGCAATATTAACGGATACATCTGTCTGCGGTCGGTCCTGACCTTTGCGCTTTCCGGTCTGCTCCTTTTCTATGTGATCCTCCCGTGGCTGGCGTGGTTACAAAAAAAGCTCGGAGAGAAAGCATTTTCACGGATCGTTGTAACGTTGGGAATACTCATCCTAATCGACATTGCATATAACGATATCGCTGCCTATATGTTCGGAATGCCTAGTGCCGCGGGAATCTATCGCGACCTCGGATGGTTTTAACGACTGCTTTTTAAGAAAATTTTAATAGTCTATTGACGAGAAGAAAAAATATTGTTATAATACATCTAGACTATTTGAGTTGTGATTAAAAGATATTAAAGAATTGATTGGCAAAAGAATACGAAAAGCCAATCAACCAAATGATTTAGAAAACAACAGAAAAGGAGAGGTGTTACTATGAAGAGAAGAACAAAGAGGATTCTGGTGGTTTTGGCGTTGGCGCTATCGGTTGTATTCTCAACATGCCTGATATTTGCCTATGAATCCGTACAAAATGTTACTATCGATGACGTTACGATCAGGTTCAAGAATTATATCAGTTCCGATATGACGTCGTCGTATGCTGAGACGCACGGATCTACCCCGGCTCCACAGACGTATGTAAATGCGACGTTTTATTACTTTGATGAGGAGGCGGAGGCATTTGGAACCATTTATCTTTATCAAGGGGTAGACGGAGCTTCAAAGGTTCAAGTGAACCAAAACTCCATAGAGCCGACTCATACAAAAGTATATTACAAGGTGGTTTCTAATCATATAGCCTCATATCATGGAGTAACGTCAAATTATCCCAACATGACTACGAATGCTCCGTGACGTGTTAACAGAAATAACAGGTAAGATTGACATGAGAAGACTTATTCTAATCTCCATACTTTGTGTTATAGGACTTCAGCTTTTATCCTGCAAAAGCAAAACTGTTGAAATAGAAATAACAAAGCAGTCCGAAGAAATGACATCTTTAGATGAAAAAAGAACAGAACAGTCGGAAGAAATGACATCTTTAGATGAAAAAAGAACAGAACAGTCGGATGAAACTATATCAAATACAACAGATTCAACAGAAGATGATTCGGAAGGTTCCTTACCACGCATCACTTGGTGTGTTATGCCTTATCCTTTATTGACTGAAGATACTCTAAATGATATAAATCACCGGTTACTTGAGAACGGCATTCGGTGTCAGGTTGAAGTAATCAGAGTAAGTGACCCGGGGGTGGAGTACGAAAAGTGGTTGGAGGAGCTGAAGACTAAGGGAGAAGCTCCGGATATCATGCTTTCCGGATATTGGGAAAACGGATTCCTGGATGCGGTTGCCTTTGCAAAGAAAGAATTCTTTTCGTTGAATGAATATTTGCAAGCGGAGGAAGGCGCGGTGTTACAGAGCTCCTTCAGCGAGTTGGAGTGGAGCCGAGTCACCATTGACGGAAATATATACACACTTCCGGGACGAAGAGATACGCTGAAAGACCAGGGTGAAGTCTATCTTTGGGTAAAAGATTCATATAGAGAGGAATTCAAGAAACATTTTGACGGTTCTTATGAGTCCTTGCATATGATGTGCAGAAAGAATGCTGACGGTGAGCAGCTTATAGTTGCCGGAGATTTTTATGACAGCGTCGTACTGTCGTTTCTGGACTCAAAAGAGTTGTTTTATGCATCGTATGATCCCAGATCAAAACAAGTAATAGATTTGACAAAACGACCTAAGACTAAAGAGTTTTTACGAATGCTTTACGAGGACTACAGGGATGGGGTATGCGTGAGAGTAACCGACCCGAGTGAACTTCCGAACAATGCAGTGGCATATATATGCGCAAACAAGATCGATTCGCTGCAGGGATATACTGAGATGATATTAAGCGATGCGCATTTTAGGTCAATTAGGGCGGCGTCT
>ONPC01000066.1 GCA_900319565.1 uncultured Eubacteriales bacterium
AATACGACACCGGTCACCAATGCATCGACCGTATCGTTTAAGGTCGTAGCCTCCGGCGTTCTCACCGCATCCGCGAAGAACGCGACGATGAATAAAGGCACGACGCAGACATTTACCGTGACGACGACGGCGGACTGCAACTATCTGGCGGAATACGCCGAGAGCGGCAACCTGGTAACGACCTGGACGGCAAACAGCAGCAACAGCAAGGTAAGTGGCAACGTACGCACGTGGACCGTGACCCAGACCATCGGCACGGCAGGAAAGCGCACCCTGATGTTCAAGGCGGGTAAAGGATCCACAGTCACAGCCGCGGAGCGGAGCGTAAGCTTTACCGTACAATAATAGAATTTCACAGGAAACGATAAAGAGACTGTCTGAGTGATGTCCCGCCGGTGGCGGCATATCATGAAACGGCAGTCTCTTTTATTAAATGGTACAAATAGGTGATGGTAAATGTCAGAGTTATCGATTATACTAAACTAAAAGGCGAAAGTCGGCATTTTTTGGATTTTCGCAGTGCAGGAAGAAATCACTGGGAAACTGAACATTTAGAAAGGAAAAAGAGAGAGTTTTATGAAGAAGTTAAGGCTATTAAGTATGTCGCTGGTATTAGTACTTCTATTGCTGCCGTATGTCGGCGAACAGAAGGTTTACGCGGCAACCGCCGATTATCTCGAAGACGGAGATATCGTGACTTTTGGCAGCTACCCGCAGACGTTGGTTATGGATGGCACTACGTGCGATGAATTGGATCAGGAACCAAAAACGTGGGAAAAATACCCGTATTATTCCAAGAATACGAATCCGAGAGTATCTCAAGTGTCCAGTCTGGATTATTCGCTGATGGAGTACGCGGATTTTTATCATGGAAACGACCACTATCGGGCGGTCCGAATCTTGAAGTTACGTCCGAAGGACACGGTTAACTCCGAGCCGGGAACTGCCCAATACAGTATGCAGGATGATCACGGTTATACTACGGATATGGTCTATTACTTTAAGTATGAACCGATCCGTTGGTATGTTCTGGATAAGGCGAATGGAATCCTGATTTCCGAAAAAGTACTGGATTCACAGCCGTTCAATGCCAGTTATACTATGACAAACGGCAAGCTCACGAACACGATCAATAGCAATGCAAAACCTTCGCATTATTACTATTCCACGTTACGGCTGTGGTTGAATGCGATCTATGAGAATTACACGGCTTATGGGGACTTTAATTTTTTAAATATGGCGTTTTCCTCTTCTGAGCGGAGCGTATTAAAATCGAGACAGATAACGTTTACGGACGGTTCGGTCCAAATGACCGCTTCGGATAAAGTTTTCCTGCTTAGTAAGGCTGAACTGGAGAACTACAGAACCTCTTCGGGTAATCCCGTAAATGTTCCATCCGTTCCTACGGATTATTCGGAAGCACAGGGATATTCAGGGGAGGAAGGCTGGTGGCTGTCGGATAGCAGTACCAATAGTTCCACGGAAGCATTTTATGCTTATAGGGGGGCTGACCTTCCTTACGGTAATTCTCATTTTGTCGGAATGACTCTCATCGGCGTGCGCCCTGTGATCAAGGTAAACTTAAGCAGCAGTGCGGTGGTTGCATACCCTAAGCTTGTTTTGAATGAACAGACGGACGATGCTTCTCCCGTGCTTAAGTGGGATTCTTATCCCGGTGCCACAAAGTATGTGATCGAGCGCAATCAAAGCACGGATCCGGATCAGTTGGGAGGCTGGTCGGTTCAGAAAGAACTCAGTTCTTCTACACTCACCTATACGGACCCGGGAACTCTTCCGGAGAACAGTTATCATTATCGACTCAGAGTCGAGACATCCAAAGGAAAACTGTATTCAGCTCCTGTCAGATTTGATTATAAACTTCCTGTGCCTGTCATTTTGGTTGATGCGGATGAGGATTCCGGTAAGCCCTCTATTCGAGTTGGGGTCGTTCCGTATGCGGATGAATATACCATTTGGCGGGGTTACAATGGTTCATGGACTGCATTTGTCAGTTACAATAACGTTGTGGAGGGCGATTACTTCCGATATGAAGATCAAACAGCGGTTATAGGAAGAGAGTACGGATATAAGGTTCGGGCTTATTCCGGCAAAAACAGGATCTATAATTCCGACATATCGATCCAAAGGTATGTGAAGTGTGTTCCTGCTAAGGTGACATCGGTCAAAAAGACGGATTACTCGAACGGAATGCCGAAGCTATCCTGGACAGCCGTCAGTGGTGCGAAAGGCTATCGGATCATGTTCAGACTGGATGGTACGTCCACGTGGTATGAGGCCTATACGAAGAATACGTATTATGTTTTCACGTTCGAGGAAGTAATACCGGGAAAGACCTTTCATTATCGTGTCTATGCCTCCCTTTCTGAAACGGATAAGACTTTTGATTCCGCGCCTGCGACCGGATCTTTCACCAGTGCCGGAATGCCCGATTTTATTACATGGCCGCAGGATGTTGTAGCATTTGAAGGCGGATCCGAAGTAATTCTTAAGGTGATTGCAAGCGGAACAGGAGTGACCTATGACTGGTTAGTCGAGCGCGCCGGATATGAGGATGTCGGGTATGTAAAAGAGCATTCCTGTACGAACGGAGAGTGGAGTTACAAACCGGATAAACTTGATGATGGAGCTACGTATTATGTTCGTTTGACCGATCAGTTTGGGAGAAAGACATGGTGCAATACCCACTCCATTGCGATCCTTTCGCAGCCGAAAAACAAGACGGCATCTGTCGGCGATGTGGCAGAAATCACCGTAACCACATGCGTTCCCGATCTGGTTTCGTCCTATCAGTGGCAATCCAGAAAGAATTCTTCGAGTAACTGGGCGAACTCCGGGCAGCCCGGAGCTAAGACGGCGACCCTGAAGGTTAATGTAGATTCCGGCCTGAATGGCTGGCAGTTCCGCTGTGTTGTAAAGGATGCGGCGGGCAATGAAGCAATTTCGGGAACTGCAATACTGACGCTGGAGAAGTCGCTCCTCAGCGCAAGTGCGAAATACAGTTCGATCACAAAGACAGCGGTACAGGAATTCACCGTGACGACATCTTCGGATGTTAAGTACCTCATGCTGTACGCGGAAGGTGGTTCGCCTCTGGTTCAGACCTGGGCGGCCTCCGGCAACAGCACCGTCGGCTTGGACGGTAAGCGTACCTGGAACGTATCGCAGGCGATTGGTACCGCAGGCGACCGTAAGTTGGTCTTCAAGGGCGGAACAACGAACACGACACCGGTCACGAACGCAGTGACCGTACCGTTTAAGGTAGAAAACACGGGCGTGATCAGCGCCTCCGTGAAAAACGCGACGATCAAAAAGGGCGGCGAGCAGGTATTTACCGTGAAGACGACATCCGATGCGAAGTATCTGGTGGAATATGCCGAGGACGGCAAGACCAAGGTGAAGACGTGGACAGCGGACAGTAGTAACAGCTCGGTCAGCGGCAATGTACGCACCTGGACGGTAAAACAGA
>ONPC01000112.1 GCA_900319565.1 uncultured Eubacteriales bacterium
CGTAGCGTGACACCGAACCGTAGGCCGGTTTCAGGCCGACCACGCCGCAAAGCGCGGCGGGCTGGCGGATCGATCCACCGGTATCCGACCCCAGGGCGAAATCCACCAGACCCAAGGCGACTGCGGCGGCACTGCCGCCCGAAGAGCCTCCGGCCGAAAGATGAGGATAGCGCGGGTTCTTTGTCGCCCCGAACACCCCTGTAGTCGTGGTCTGCCCCATGGCAAATTCATCCATATTCGTCTTCCCGACACAGATCGCGCCGGCCTGCTCCAGGCGCACGACTGCCGTCGCGGAATATGGTGATCGATAGTTCTCCAAAATGTGCGAGGCCGCCGTGGTCCGCACGCCCTCTACGCACAGATTGTCCTTAACAGCAAAGACCCGGCCTGCCAGCGGATAACGCCTACGCACTTCCTCCTGTGACAGCCCTTCTGCCTTTCGTTCCAGCTGCTCCGCCATCAAAAGTGCCCGCTCCTCGCAGATCGTCACAACCGAATGGTACGCCGGATCGACCGTGCGGGTCTTTTCGATGGCTTCTCTCACGTGATCCCGGATCTCACCCATTCTTTCCGTCCTCCCCTTCCAGCGTATACGGCACCTCAAAAAGCGCTCCCCGCATATGGGGCGCGTCAAGTTCGCGGACATCGACAATTCTCTCCGGTGCATCCTCCGCGGCTTCCACAGAGAACGTCCCCTCATACGGCAGCGTATGCATCGGCTCCACTCCCTCGGTATCGACCTCCCGGATCCGTTCAAACATGACGAGCATCTTCTCTATCTCCGCCTGACCGGCCTGTCTCATCTCATCTTGTTTTTTCGTTCGTTCCATAACGTCCCTGCTTTCGTTCTGAAAAAATAAGCCAAACTCCCGGCCGCTTTTTGTTCGCATGTAATAAAATAGGCGCCGGTTCGTAAATCGGCGCCATATCGGGACTGTCTTTTTGCGCCAGCCCCATTTCGATTTTCATGTCGTGATGCCAGGCTCAGCCCATCTTCTTGATGCGCTCCAACGCCTCCACGGTATTTTCATAGCTGCCAAACGCCGTCAGTCGGAAGTAACCCTCACCGCTCGGTCCGAAACCGGAGCCCGGTGTTCCGACTACCTGTGCATTCGCAAGCAGATAATCGAAGAAATCCCAGCTGGTCATGCCCTTCGGGGTGCGCAGCCAGATGTACGGAGCATTGACCCCGCCGAATACCTCGTATCCCAGGGAAGACAGGCTCTCGCGGATGACCTTTGCGTTGTTCATATAGTATGCGATCTGCGCACGTGTCTGCGCGCGTCCCGCCTCGCTGTAGACTGCCTCGCCGGCTCTCTGGATAATGTACGGAGCACCGTTGAACTTGGTGCCGCAACGTCTGGCCCAAAGGCTGTTGAGGGTAGTTCCGTCAACCACCAACTCCTTCGGAATCACGGTGAAACCGAGACGTGTGCCGGTAAAACCTGCGTTTTTAGAGAAGCTGCGGATCTCGATCGCGCACTTCTTCGCGCCCTCGCACTCATAGATCGAGTGGGGAATGTTATCTTCATGGATGTATGCTTCGTAAGCTGCGTCGAAAACGATGATCGCCTTATGTGCGAGTGCGTAATCTACCCACTTCTGCAGCTGCTCCTTCGTCGCTGCCGCGCCGGTCGGGTTATTCGGATAGCACAGGTAAATGACGTCCGCCGGCTCCTCGGGAAGCGCGGGTACGAAATTATTTTCCGCTACACAAGGCATGTAGGTCACATTGCTCCAGCGCTCTTTTTCCTTAATATAGTCGCCGCAGCGTCCGGACATGGCGTTGGTGTCCACATATACCGGATACACGGGGTCGCAAACTGCGATACGGTTATCCTCGGAGAAAATATCGCCGATATTTCCGCAGTCGCTCTTCGCACCGTCGCTGATGAAGATCTCATCGAGGGCGATCTCCACGCCGCGCGCCTTGTAATCCTTCTCTGCGATCGCGCTGCGCAAAAACTCGTAGCCCAGATCCGGCGCATAGCCGCGGAACGTCGCTGCCTGCCCCATCTCATTGACTGCTGCATGCATCGCTTCGATCACTGCCGGTGCCAACGGCTGTGTAACATCACCGATGCCCAGGCTGATCACGTTCTTATCCGGATGCGCTGCCTTGTACTCGCGCGCCTTGCGGCCCACGGTGGAAAACAGGTAGCTGCCCGGCAACTTCAGGTAATTCTCATTTATCTTAAACATAATGGATGCCTCCTTTGAAAAAACATGCATTTATTCTACTATAACTCGACGGAAAATGCAAGAACCTATATGGTGACATGTGGGGCAGGTGATGCATCGCCTGTCTCATCATCCTTCTTTCCAAGTTCCTTCAAATGCCGGGAATCGACCGCATATTTAAAATATAAGCCACTTCAAAAACAGATGCAGCGGATACCACACATAGAAGAAATATTTGGAAAACGCCGGAAAATGTCCCCGCTTTCCGCTGTAAAAAAACGTGATCACGATCCCGGCGCAATACATCGGAACCAGGTACCGCCAAAAATCCCTCATGCCGGGCAGCCCGCCGATCTCCATTATAATGGCAGCATATACCAAAAGGATGTACAGGCAGAACCGCAAAAGCGGGCGCCGGCGAAGCAGATCGAACAACAGAATAATGCAGATTCCGCTGACCTTCCACTCGGTTTTCAGCAGGTAGCTCACCCCCATGCATGCGGCAACCGCAAGCAGACGAAGCGGCAGCTTCCACGGTCCATGCAGTGCGATCAGTGCCATCAGCCCCAGAAACAGCGTCATCAGCACGCTCCACTGCAAAAACAAAGACTGTGCGGTCAGGCCATCCGGGCCGGCGAGTGCATGCGGGACCTGCGTGATCAGCGCGAACACGAACAGCCGCACCGCATATTTCTCTTTCGACTTGGTATAGTGATAACCCTCCGCTATGAAAAAGAAAAACACAGGCGGCGCAAAAAACTGAACTGCCAGTGCGATCTGCAGAAGCGATTTCACTTGGAACCATTCAAAACTCTTATACAGATCGAATGCCCAGTGCCCGACCGTCATGAGCACCAGTGCTATATATTTGAGCAGGTCTCGGTTTATGATCTGTGTGGGGACCGTCCTCTCCCGCAGGCGCTGCTCCAATACCGCCCACGAACCTTGATTATTACTTTCTTCTTTCCCGTCCATTTCTGTTTTTTCCTTTTCCCTTTATTTTGCAACCCGTAACGATGCTTCCCTCTTCATCATCGAATACGACCTCGCGTCCGCCTATTCGATGTCATCATCTTCCGTCCTGTCCGTTCTCAGAAGGCGCCGCAGGATCTGCTTGCGATTATTGATAAACATCTCCGTCACCCGATAGCTGTCGGTCTCCTCGTACGAGACCGGATGGACCGGTCCGTCATCAAACGACAGGATCTCCGCATCCGGCAGTCCCAGCAGGATCGGGGAATGCGTCACGATGATAAACTGCGAGCCCGACTGCACGCAGGACGCGATCTCCAGCAGTAATGTCAGCTGGCGCTGCGGGGACAGAGCCGCCTCAGGCTCATCCAGCAGATACACGCCGTCGGGGCCGAAATTGCTCTGCACCAGGGCCAGGAAGCTCTCTCCGTGCGACTTCTCGTGGTAGTGCTGCGGCACGCCGCCCAACCTGCTGTATTCAGCCTCTGCCGTCGCCACATTGTAGAAGCTCTCGGC
>ONPC01000103.1 GCA_900319565.1 uncultured Eubacteriales bacterium
CGTTTATAGAGAATACTCTTAACCTCGTCCAGCGTCATGTCTAATCTGGCGCTTTCAAAGCCCGAATCTACCAACCGTGCGTTAAGATGCTTGAGATTTGCAGAGACATGGTGTGAGAGGTAAAAAACATAATCATACAAATCTCGTCCCTTAATTCTGCTTTTCCATGCACGGCAGATCACCGCATGTATTTTCCCGGCAAATAAAGAAGGCATGTCGTAAAGATTGATCTCATAAGGAACCGGAAGCAGCCGATATTTCCTTTCAAATTCCGCATATGGTGGCGGCGTAGTATCGACTTCGAACTTGACCTTGATCAGTTCCGAGCCTACGATCGTCTTTGCCAGTTGTTCATCCGCGTAACAAAGAAGTATGTGTTCTTTGGTATTGCCCTTCACAAATGCTGAAAGAACGTCGGATTCATTCACTTTATTCTTAGTCTCTGCCGTAAAATGGAAACCATAGGATCTCAGTTCTCTTTCAACGGCAGCAAGATAATCCTCCAGCGAAAAATCAGGATCGGTTCCCATTAACGAAAAGTCCAGGTCTTCCGAAAAACGATCCAGGCCATAGAAGATTCTAAGTGCAGTTCCTCCGTAAAATGCAGCCTTCTGAAAAAAGCCTGCACGAGCCAGACCACAAAGAACGATTTCCTGAACGACCTCTTTTATACTGTTTTTCTTATCATTCTGTGTTGCAGAAGGATGCTGTGCCAGCATCTGCTCTATGATACTATTCATGACGCCTTATCTCCTTTATCAAAGATATCAGAAGTCTATGGTTCGAAGTATGATATAATCCGGCAACCTCGGCCAATTCATTCAAGTCAATACTAGTAAAGGTTGTTTGATCTATCCGCAGATCATCAAACAATAGTTGTCTTAATTCTCTCTTATTCGCACACGGCGAACAGGTATACAAGGTGTCGCAAATAGCCTTTTCCGCCGTAGCGATCACAAACCCGTATCCATTTTCTTCACACAGCTTAGTACCATACGGAAAAACCTCAACAGGAACATCTCGATACGTATAAACTCCGAAAGGGGTACTGTACTGTTTTTTCTTTTTCTTGCCGCACGTAGCCGATGTGTAAACATACACGGACTCAGGAATCAGTCCATGCCATGAAAGCGCATATTCAAAAGACAGGTATGAAGGGCCATAAATGATTCCAGCCAAACAATACCCGGGAGTTGAACGATCGGTTTCATATAACCCCTTAATGACAGGGGTAAGATCACCATCCTTCACCAACCGGGCAATTTTAGCCGCCGGGTTTGCATATTCATGATATTTTTGAAGTAACATTGCAGTTGAATTTATCATATTATCACCACCAGCTACAATAATACTGCATTTCCTGGAGAAAATCAAGTGTTTTTCCGTTTTTCTCGCAATGGTCACTCCCGTATCCATTCTACAAGCCGTTCCTGCAACTGCGCGAGCGAACATCCGAATATCGCATCGGCATCCTTCGCATAATCCTGCGAACAGTAAAACGCTTTAAACTTCTCCACGCCGTAGGTTTCGATCATAAACTCTGTCCAGGCACCTGCCACCGGATATGTATCCGCACAGTTCAAGTCGTAAAAAACCTCGTCATCCAGGATCAACCGTTCCGTCGAGAGCAGGTTGCCCTGCTCCAGGTACCTCCTCATGATCATATTACACGAGAATGCGGCAAATGTTTAGCAAGTGCGCGTAGAGATTGCATTGTCTAATTCAAGTCGGGCTTGAATCCATTATCCACCAACTGCGGGAGGCACTCAAGACTAAGATCAATCCCCGTCATCCCAGCGTCCACTCGTCGCCGTATTTATCCACCCTGGCGGAGCGGAGATGCGACCGAACTTCGCCGAACCAACTCGGGTCGAACGGTTGCAGCACGGTGTTGTCTATGTCTGTCTTGTCGAGAAACATATTATCATCGCCGCTCCATTCGAACTGAAACAGCGCGTCCGGGTATTTTTTCATGCACTCTGCCGTTATCGCAAGGATCATGTCAGAATTCATGCTTTCGGGGCCGTGGCGTTCATCGTCCCATATCCAATCGTAGAACACCTCACGATAGTAATCCACGCC
>ONPC01000117.1 GCA_900319565.1 uncultured Eubacteriales bacterium
AAAATGAAGTCCCGAATACTATATACGATTAGGGACATAACGCCTCCGAAATAAGAAGGCTTTGGATAAACTTTAGGAATTGTGGCTGTGGTCATGGACAATATATGACCGCAGTCACTTTTGTTTTATCCGGGACTTACGTATAATAAGGGCATAACGGAGCAGCGACTGCGCTGCCCGGTGAAACAAAGATATGCTGTGGGCTCCGGACAGGGCCACGGCAGAAAGGTGATTAGTGATGGGTCATTTATCCGCATGGAAGTTCATAAAGAACAACAAAAAGCAAGTCGCGGTGATCGTTGTGGCGCTGACCTTAAGCGTCATGGGCATGTATGTGGTCGGCTCGATCTTAGCTTCGACGCGGGAGTCCTTCCGGCCGCTTCTGGTTGATTCGCTCAAATACCAGATGTATCTGGAAGTGTCCGCGGAAACGCTCGACAAAGCCGTTCCCGGCGAAGCGAGGCTTTATAGAGAACGAAACCGGGAACTGGCTGCGAGACTCGAGCAGCTGCCGGAGGTGAAACGGGCGTACTACAGTGAGTGGTCCCAATTTACCGTGCACGCTTTGATGGGAATGCTGGTCACGGAAATGCCGCTCCTGGAGCAGGAAGATATTCCGGATTATCTGGCGCATATGAAGAGCAAACTCGTGGAAGGGCGCCTGCCGGAAAAGGATTTTGAACTGGTGGTGGACAGTGCCGTGATGCGAAACCAGGGGTACAGGATCGGGGATAAACCCGGGCAGGGGCTTTGGACCATCGTCGGTGTGTCGGATGGACCGTATATGTCCTGTGTCGGAACGACGGCACACGGCAATAATTCAGGAGTCGGCCTCATCGTGCTGACGGAGGAAGGCGTGGACAGCGCCGAAGATCTGTTTGCGAAGATCGGTGTTCATCTGACGAGTCTGGATCGGGTCTCGGCAGATGCCAGAAAAGGCCGCGAAATGTTTCAGACCGAGATCATCGACGAGATCGATGGCGCGCTGCTTGCGGTTCTGATCTCGGTGATCGCACTGCTCACGGTCTCCATTACCGTAGCGTATAATTCCTACATGAGAAACCGTATCAACGAATACTGCCTGTACGCGTCGCTCGGGTTTTCCAGAATGGATGTCTACCGGATGATCCTGCGGGAGATCGCCATTTTGTTCGGGGCGGGTTTGCTCCTCGGTGCTCTGTTATCCGGCGGTATCATTGCCCTGATCGATGTGCTGATCATGCATCCGATGGGGCTGATCCCGGTTTATATCGAACCGCGGCTGCTCTGTCTCATCCTGGCCGCGATGGCGGCCGTGATCGGGATCTTGCAGTTCCCGGCTCTTCTGTCTGTGCACAGGATCCGGACCATAGATATGTTGGAGGATTAAGATATGTTTGAGATCAAAAATGTCAGTATGATCTATGATATGGACAGCGACGAGAAAATGTATGCGCTCAGTGATGTGGATCTGAGCCTGCCGGATCACGGCCTGATCGGCATCATCGGCCCGTCCGGAAGCGGAAAGAGCACCCTGATGTACTGCCTTTCTTCGCTGAAAGAGCCGACGGAGGGAAGCATCATCTATAACGGCGAGGAGATCACCCACCTGACACCGGCACAGCGTGAGACCCTGCGCCGCCGCAAGTTCGGGTTTATCTTCCAGAAGCACTATTTGGTGCCGTACATGAATGCGTTCGACAACTGTGTTGTGGCGGCACTGCCCGGGGACGAAGGCTGCGCGCAGCGCGCAAAAGCACTGATGGAGCAGCTGGGGCTGCGGGAAAAAGAGTTTAAGAAGCGGCCGGCGAAGCTCTCCGGCGGACAGTGCCAGAGGGTAGCTATTGCCCGCTCCATGATCAACGGCCCCGAGGTCGTATTTGCCGACGAGCCCACGGCCTCTCTGGATCACGAGAACGCGTTCAATGTTATGCGCGTGCTGCGGGAGTACGCCGACGAGCATCTGGTCCTGGTCGTTACACACGACCGTTCCATCCTTCAGGATGCCGACCGCGTCATTGAGATCTGGGACGGCAGAATCAGTGCGGTGAAAGAAACCGAGAGATAAGGAGCAGTTTATGAAACCGTTTTCAGCGCTTTATTATATCAAACAGAATAAAGGCCGCAGCATCACCGCAGCGATCATGTTTCTGTTATCCGTGCTCATGTTGATGGGTGGAAACTACATCGCGAGCAACATATGGGCCTTCGAGGAATCCGGAGAACGGCTGGATCGCTTCGTTACGCTGGGATACCTCTCAACCGATACGGATGAGAAGGACTGGGATTCCGTACTGGAGGATGTGGCCGCGGATGATCGCCTGCAGTTGATCCGGGGCTCCGGATATGGTCATGGTTCCATTGAGTATACGACCGCCATGGGCCTGAGTATGTCCGGAAATTCTATGGTGTTCACCTCAAAAGATGAGATGGAGGAAGCCTTTAAGATCATGGAGATCGACTGCGACCTGTCGAAGGTCGAAGACTTCGGCCTGGTCTTAAGTTCCATGTACGCGAAGGCGGCCGAGGGTGTCGGTGTTTCGGTCGGGGATGTGTTGGATCCCGCATTTTCCGGAGCTTTTGACACTCGCTACAGGGTAGATGCGATCTACGAGGGAAATGATGTGATCCTGTTCTACCTGATCGAAAGCGAGAGAAACGTCGGCGGCCGCGTGTATGTCCACGGAAAAGACATGGACCACGCGCAGCTGGTACGATACCTGGAGGATCTCGTCGGGGATCGCAAGGTGAGTATTTCAAAAAAGGACGCAAAATCCGCCATCAGTGAATTCTTCGATGTTTTCCGCGTGATCTTCTATACGGCGATCGTTCTGATCGGTATTATCCTCTCGGTAAGCATTTCGTCCTGGTTTACCGGCCAATACATGAAGCGCACCTACGAATTCGGCGTCTATCGCGCGATCGGCCGTTCCCGCAGCGAGATCTTCCGTAAGATCGCTTCGGAGATCGCTCTGCAAGACCTGATGGGTATCATCGCGGGCGTGGCTCTCGTGCTGCTCTCCACGTTCCTGCTCAACGAACTGGTCTACCTTCCGGCCGGTATGTACCTGCCGTATATTAGCGACATGGGAATGATCGGAGCCGTGATCTGCAACCTGCTGGCCCTCATTCCGCTGATCTTCTTCAAGTCACGCGCCATGAACCGTGCGGATGTGACGGAGTTCTAAGATATAGGGTGCCTGCGAAAGCAGGACCTGCACAGAAATAAGAAAAAGCCTCGGTTTTCGAACCGGGGCTTTTTTGGCAGTTCTGATCAAAATGCGGGATCCGCACAAATATACAGCGGGCCGACGGCAAGAACACGACATAAGGTGCACGTGGCAAATGAGTTAATTAATCTGTACAAACCATGGCAGGTGTGGTAAAATCGAACTAGGTTTCGAGGCGGTGAGATGTATAGCATCGTCGGGGCAATGGATGTTCGAGACGTTACAGAATGAGGAAACGTATATGAGAAAAAAGAGTAAGCATAGGTGGAAGAAACGGGTCGTGCTGGGAGCACTTGCCGCCGGCGGAGCATACGCGGTGGTAAAGACCCGGAACGCATACCATGGAATCATGACCATGGTGGAGAATAAAAACGACGATGAGCGAAAGATCATGGAGAAATTCGCCAGATCGTACCACTACATCGGCAGTGACGAGTTATTTACCGGAGCTACCGTGGGAGCGGTCTGCTGTTCGCTGCGTCTAGAGATGCAGAATGCGCGGATCGAAAAGGACTGTGAGATCGAACTGGGCTGTCTGATGAGCTCGGTCGTGATCTTCGTGCCCGAGCAGATCCATGTGGTGGTCGATGTGGAAATGAAGGCCGGCTTCACGCGCTGGACCATCCAAAACGGCCTGATGCCCGACGCCGACGGCCCGACACTGTACATCCACGGAACGGCGCATATGAGCTCGGTACTGGTGCAGACATTGCCCGCGAATGCAGAGGCGCCGACCCCGGAGAAAACACCGGCCCGTGCTGCTTCGGAGACGGCGGAAGATACTGAGCAGAAAGAATTCGCTGAAGAGACGCTGCCCAGCGGCGGACCGATCACGGACGATGAACCCGAGGACACCATTCGCGTGATCCACATCGCGGACTTAGATGACGAGAACGAGGATGCCGGTTTCGACGAGCCAGAAGCAAGAACTTCGGCGGCGGTCGAACCCGTGGCGGAACCGGCAGCGGTAGAAGAGCCTGCACAGGAACCGGCAGCGACAGAAGCGCCTGCAGAAGAACCGGCAGTGGCAGACGAGCCGAAGGCTACGGAAAAAAGCGCTCCCGAGTATTACGAGAGTGATACGGTGAGGGTGTTTGACGCGATCTTTGAAGAAGCGAAGGAAGAGAGAGTCACAGAAGAGAAAGAGCCCGTAGTGGAACCGGCAGCGGCAGAAGCGCCTGCAGAAGAACCGCCTGCAGAAGAACCGGCAGTGGCAGACGAGCCGAAGGCTACGGAAAAAAGCGATCCCGAGTATTACGAGGGTGATACGGTGAGAGCGTTTGACGCGATCTTTGAAGAAGCAGAGAAAGCATTTGCGCAGGCCGCGGATAATACAGCGGCTGACCGGGCGGAACATGACGAAGACGAGAGCGCTGCCCGGGATCTTGACGAAGAAGACGAAACTTCCGAAGCGTTCGATGAGGATGACTTTGGCGAGGAAGATCTCGACGAGGACGACGATTTCGCGGGCGAGGATAAAAGAAAGCGTCTGTCGCAGGATAAGATCGACGCCATCCTGGACCGGCTGGCGGATGAATACGAAAAACGCGGCGGAGAGGAATAAACATGCTGGAAGTAAACAATATATCCAAAATGATGGATATTTTCCCTGTGATCAACAATGTCAGCTTTACGGTAGATGACGGGGAAATGATCTCGATCTGTGGGGACCCGTTCGGAGGAGACCTGGTTTTGCAGGCCATCCCCGGGCTGCTGCGGATCAAACGGGGCAGCGTGTCCCTGGACGACGAGATCATAGCCGGATATGGGATGACGAAACGAAGCGAGGACTTTGTGGAGAATTTTTCCTATATCAGCAAGACCGGAACGCTATTGTGGGAGAAAAACTTCGATTACAACCTGAAATTGAGGGAGAAGTGGTTTGAAAAGTTTAATTCGCAGGCGGCGGTCGATGTGCTCGAAGCGCTGGCTCCGGACTTCAATCGAAAAAAGAAGGCGAATAAGATGACGGACCGAGAGCTCGTGATCGCGGCGTTTGCGCTGGGCATGGGCATGGACTCCAAATATTATCTGGTCGATGCGATCTGGTGGGACATCCCCGAGGGCGACATCCGGGAGAAATGCCTGAATATGCTGGCCGAAAAGAAGGAACAGGGGCGGTCCGTGCTGGTCGTTATGGATGACGGATTTCTGTTGGGACCGGGTCGGAACTATTTCAAGCGTATTCTGTACATGAAGCAGGGTGCCCTGATCGTGGATTCTACGCCGCAGGTGGACGCCAACAAACCGTTGGAGTTCCTGCTGGAAGAATGGAAGAGGGTGGCGAAATGACAGGTTTTTGGAGTATGTTCCGTTTGGAGATGCGAAGCCTTTGGCTTCCGATGATCATCTGGATCGTGATCATGACCGCCGCCTGGTTTCTGGCGCCGACCTACATGATCTGGGCCATCGTTTGTTATGTTTTTGCACTGGGCGGTGTGGCCATGAAACTGTGGCAGTGCCGTCGGGACTATTTGAATAAGAATTATGCGGTCTTATACAGCCTGCCCGTGAGCCGCAACCGCTTTCTGGCGGCGCGCTATCTGGCGGGCGCGGTTTCCGGCGTCATTATCTACGGGGCGGCGCTGACCGTGATGCAGCTGTTTGACCGCTACGATCTGGCTCACCTGGAGCGCGGTCCGTTAGAGGAACTCGCGGCCTATGACGAGCCGTCCAACTATTTGATGCAGTATTGCACGAACCGCAGCGGCATGATGGGGCTGGACCCGCAACTGATCCTCCGTGTATTTTTGGGACTGGCATTTTTCTCGCTGTGCGTCGAGTTGTTCCACATTGCGAAGGATAAGTACCCGGTCGTGTTTTTGATCTATGTCGTATCGAACCTTCTGGTCCGGTTCATGATGATCCACCTCATCGAGGGCACGCCGGTCGTGATGTTTTTGATCCAGCCGCTGGCGTGGCCGGTCACGTTGTTATACTACGGGGTCAATACGTTCATTGGCCTGCGAGCCGTCCGGGATTATTACACCGGGTACCAGGGTAAGCCGGAGGTCTATATTTTTGATGCAGGAGCATCCTCGATCTGATGCGCGGCCTGCGAGCTGTTGAAAGCAACAAACAGAAATGAGAAAACCAAGATCGACGAAGTAATAGGAGCAGCATATGGCAGATTTGGAGAAAAAACGTCCGGAGATGACGGAATATCAACTTCCGGCGGCGGTCGTTTCCATAATAGAGCAGCTGGAGACTGGGGGCTTTGAAGCTTACGCGGTCGGCGGCTGCGTGCGTGATATGCTGCTGAAACGAAAGCCGAATGACTGGGACATCACCACGTCCGCGAAACCGGAGCAGGTGAAGCAGATCTTTCGGCGGACCGTGGACACAGGCATCGAGCACGGGACCGTGACGGTCGTGATGGATCACGAGAACTATGAGGTGACGACCTACCGCGTGGACGGCGTCTATCTGGACGGCCGGCACCCGAGCGGGGTGACTTTTACCCCGTGCCTGACGGAAGACTTGAAGCGCAGGGATTTTACGATCAATGCGATGGCTTACCACCCCGTGCGCGGGTTGGTGGACCTGTTTAACGGGCGGGAGGATCTCACGCAAGGCGTGATCCGCTGTGTCGGCGCGGCCCGGGAGCGTTTCGGCGAGGATGCGTTGCGCATCCTGCGGGCGTTTCGTTTTGCGGCACAGTTGGGATTTACGATCGATGACGAGACCGTGGAGGCGGCGAAAGAACTGGCCGCAAATCTGGAACTCATCAGCAAGGAGAGGATCGCGGCAGAACTGGTGAAGCTGCTTACATCCGACCACCCCGAAGAGTTTATGTGCTTGCAGGAGTGCGGTCTGACGCGCTACATTCTGCCGGAATTTGACGAATGCCTGCGGACGGAGCAGAACACCCCGTTCCATGCGTTCAACGTGGGCGTGCACACGATCAAGGTGCTTTGCGGCGTTTCCGCGGATCGTGTTTTACGGCTGGCTGCCCTGCTGCATGACATCGCGAAGCCGAAGACATTGACCGTGGATGAAAACGGGCGCACACATTTTTTCGGCCATGCGAAGCTCGGCGTGAAGATGGCCGGGGAGATCCTGCGGGATCTGAAATTTGATAACGAGACCATCCGGCGCGTGGCACACCTGATCGAGTATCACGATGACCGGTTTTATAAAAACGGTGTAACGCCGCGAATCGTGCGGCGCGCGCTGTGCCGCATGGGCAGCGAGGATTTTCCGCTGTTGCTGGAACTCATGCGCGCGGACGCGAAGGGGAAGTTAGCCGAACCGAACGCGGAGACGGTCGAGACGCTGAAAGCGTTAGATCAGGTCGAACAAGTCTACGAAGAGATCCTGGCGGCCGGCGAGTGTTTTTCCCTGAAGGATCTGAAGATCACGGGGCGTGACTTGATCGCGATGGGGTTTGCGCCGGGACCGAAGCTCGGCGAAACACTGAACCGGCTTTTGGAGGCCGTGGTGGACGACCCTGCCCTGAACACGCGGGAAGCATTGACCGAACGCGCTAAGGCGTTTTTCAACGCTTAAAGATATTTCAAACCGCGTGGCAAAACCGCCGGTTTTGGTCGGCCGACCCTAAAGGGGACGGCAGGAGTTAATAAAGGTATGCGAAAAACTATCATGTTTGGGTGGCTTCGGATCGTGGCAGGTCTGCTGGTCTTTGCGTTCGGTGTCCACCTGACCATCTATGCCAATATCGGCCTGGCGCCCTGGGACTGCCTGGGCATGGGCGTCGCCAAACACACCCCGCTGAATTACGGGGTCGCCATGACATTGATCGCATTGACCGTTCTGGGGATCGACATTCTGTTGAAGGAAAAGATCGGTTTTGGAACGGTCATTGATGCGCTTTTGACGGGCAATTTCGTCCAGATGTTCAACAGTCTGAACCCGTTTGCGGCCAATGACCGCCTGTGGGTCGGCGTTCTGCTCATGCTGGCGGGCTTTGTGTTCATGGCCGTCGGCATGGCGATCTATATGAAGAGTGAGCAGGGCTGCGGCCCGAGGGACGCGCTGCTCGTCGGCCTCGGTAAGAGGCTTCCTAAGGTCCCGATCGGCATCGTGGAGGTGCTGCTGTGGGCCGTGGTTTTGCTGGCGGGATGGCTTCTGGGTGGGCCGGTCGGGATCGGGACCCTGATCAGCACCTTCGGAGCCGGGCTTGTGATGCAGCTGGTGTACCAGGCGATTCGTTTTGAACCGCGAAAACTGAAACACAGGGATGTGTTTGAGGTGGCGCGGATCCTGCGCCGGGGTACAGGCAGTCGGCACGGGTGATCTGTGCAAAGGAGTACTATGTCGGAGAGAGAATATGTTACCGAATGGACCGCGGCTTTAAAGGCGCTGGAGAAAGCATTGGCCTCGCTGGGACACCCTGTGGAACTTGGGGATCCGATGGCGCGGCAGCTGGGCAGCCCAAAGGCGATCCGCCGCATGACGGCCTACCTGTATCAGGCGAAGCCGCGCAGCGTGGAAGAGGTCGTGGACGAAATGCTGGCCATCTACTCCGAGATCGAGGAGTGGAGAGACCGAAAGGAGTCTCTGGATGCCAATGCACGGTATAACGAGTACTTGAATCGGGAACGGGACGAAGATTGAGGAAGGCGCCGCTCTGCCGTTCGCACATCTGTTTGTACTCTTTCCGCGAAAGCAACACTATATCTTGTAGTTTCTTTCAAAAACGTATTTACAAATGAAATATGCCGTGGTATGCTTTCCCTAAAGGGGAAAAGCATGGCCTCACGGCATATTTTTCTTGGCTCGAAAACTAAATAATCAGGAGGTTACTATGAAACTTATCTATCAAGTCGAAGACAAACCGAAGACACCGCAATTGATCGTGTTTGCTTTGCAGCAGCTGCTCGCCATCATGACGGCGACATTGGTCGTACCCGTGATCATCAACGGAAATGTTGCCGCTGCGATCGAAAAAGGCGAAATAACCTGGGCATTTACCGATCAGATGAGCCCCGCGGCCGCGCTGGTCGGCGCCGGCATCGGTACCCTGATCTACCTGTTCATCACCCGGAAAAAGAGCCCTGTGTTTCTGGGTTCATCCTTCGCATTCCTGGGCTCCATGGCATCCGCATTTACCGGAGCATACACTATGGCGCTGGGTTACTTCGGACTGATCCTCGGTGCGGTACTGGCCGGTCTGGTCTATGTTGTGATCGCGCTGATCGTTAAGGCCAGCGGCACCAAATGGATCGAAAAACTGATGCCCTCAGTTGTTATCGGACCTACCGTGGCCATCATAGGACTGTCTCTCGCGGGCAATGCGGTCGGCGACCTGAGTTCCGGACCGGAGCCGAAGATCTCACTGGTATGCGGTCTGGTAACACTGGCCGTGACCATGATCGCTTCTGTCTATGGTAAGAAAAGCGGAAAACTCATTCCCTTTATTTACGGTATTCTGGCCGGCTATGCGTTCGCAGCGATCCTCACGATCATCGGCAAAGCCGCAGATGTAAAGGAACTGGTGCTTCTGTCCACGGAGCCTTTCAAAAACCTTCTGGACGATGGAAGCGTTACCTTAAAGACCTTTGTTTCCGTTCCGGATCTGACCTTCCTGAATGTGAGCGGAGCGTTTGAGTCCATGAATGCTACTTACTTTATGACCGTATTTGTGGCTTACGTTCCCGTAGCTTTCGTAGTATTCGCGGAGCACATCGCGGACCACAAGAACATTTCGTCGATCATCGAGCGCGACCTGCTCAAAGATCCGGGCCTGCATCGCACGCTGCTCGGCGACGGTATCGGTTCCATGGCGGGTGCCCTGTTCGGCGGCTGCCCCAATACCACCTATGGTGAGTCCATCGGTTGTGTTGCCATCACGAAGAATGCATCGGTCATTTCCATTTTCGCGGCAGCGATCGGTGCCATCGTGATCGCTTTCATTTCCCCGTTCATCGCCTTCGTTAATTCGATCCCGAGCTGTGTTATGGGTGGTGTCTGCATGGCTCTGTACGGTTTCATCGCCGTGTCCGGTCTGAAGATGATCCAGAAAGTGGATCTGAATAAAAACAAAAACTTGTTCGTCGTTTCGGTCATCCTGATCGCCGGCGTCGGCGGCCTGTCCGTATCCTTCGGTAAAGTAGCTATCACCGAGGTTGCCTGTGCACTGGTTCTCGGTATCCTTACGAACCTGCTTCTGAAGAACGGACCTGAGGATGGAGACGAAGACAACACGCAAAAGAAATCGCAAACAAAATCATAAGTAGTACTTTGGGCGAATAAGAGCCTACAATTTAAATCAGGCCGTCGGGCTTAATAAACCCGGCGGCCTGATTTTTCTGTAAGATTCAGTTTTTATTCGGTTGACCGACGCAGACGCACAGGGATGATCCACAGTGAGAGTGCTTCGGCCGGATAGACGAGGGGGCGGACAGCTGCCGCGATATCGAAGACGAAACGGTTGTTGTCAATGGATTTTTCGCCGCAGTCGATGACCTCGACGTGGTCGGCGACATAGCGGACCAGCTTGCGCGCCGGGTTTGTCACCGGAAACAGCCGTGCTAACTCGTGATCCAGAAAACGTCCGCCGAGAAAGGCTGTCATGTGGATCATGAGTTCGAGTGCCAGCGAGTGTTCGCTGATATTCAGTTCCTCGTGAAAGTGGTCGCAATAACGTTTACGGATGTAGCGAGCCATCTCGAGGGCGGGTAGCAAGTGCCCCTTTCGCGTACCGGTGACGCCGTGACGCATGTGCATGAGCAGGGCTTTGTCGGCGCGGACATGGACTGCCTGCTTGCGGTAGATGATATGGATCTTGTCGTCAAAGGGCGTATGTTCAAAAAAACCCATGGTGGCTCTCCCCGAAAATGTGCTGAAATGCACGTGGTATTATGAGGCTATTGTATCGCAAAAGCCGAAATCAGGCAAGAGCGAAGGAGGAATCCCGTGGGAAATGGGGCGCATTTTCCGAAAAAACTCCGAAAAATGAGGGATGAAACGAAAAAACCATGGAAATATGAAGAAACTTCCGAAAAAACTATGGAAATTCATTTGGGTTTATTGTATAATAAAGCAAATATAGCCTAAAGGAGGAAACGAATATGGCTGTTTGTAATGTATGTGGTACTTATGTTGAGGATGGCGTAAAGTCCTGTCCGAACTGCGGATCTCCGATCGCATCGGCTGTAGTTGAACAGGCGGCTCAGGCAGTAAATCAGGCTGCAGAACAGGTAACACAGACTGCAGACCAGGCAGCTCCTGCAGCACAGGCGGCTCCTGCAGCACAGGCGGCTCCCGCTTTCATCAATTCCCTTAATTCCATCAATGGAAATATGGACGCTAAGAACAATAAGAAACTGGATGCTTTGGTAGAGAAGCTGGACGGAAAGGATTTCACCGCTTCGTTCAGCGCCGGTGAGAAGGAGGATAACAAGCTTTGGGCCATTTTAGCATATTTCGGTCTCCTCGCTTTGATCCCGCTTTTTGTTGCGAAGGACTCTAAATATGCGAAATTCCATACCAATCAGGGTCTTCTGTTGCTGATCGTAGAGGTTGGCTTAGGTATAGTTTCCCTTATTTTCAGCTTTATCCCGTTTATTAAGGTTGTATTGGCACCGATTTTCCTTTCTCTGACCATCATCTTCGGTGCAACGATGTTTGTATATGGAATTATGAACGCCGTTCAGGATCGTGCGAAGGAACTTCCCGGTATCGGCGGCATCCGCATTCTTAAATAATTAAAACAAGATCAAAACCTTTGATCTATTATAAAAGGACCGTAATATGGGCGTAAAAGATCTTTGGAACGGACTGCTGACGGAGAAAAACCGCAGCCAGAAAGTCATCGGAAAAGTCGCGTATTGGGTACTCGTTGTAATTTGTGCACTGTTTTTCCTGATCTGCATTAATGCCGGCGAGGCATCCGAGGTATCGTTTCGACTGCTGATGGTTTACTGTATTGTGGTGCCGGTCGTTATGGCATTCCCCACGTATATCTCCAAGATATCCGTGAAGATCCAAAGTTTCGGAACCGTGGCCTTTTTGCTGTATTTTGCTTCGGCATACTGCATTCAGACCCGTTCACTGACTCCCAGTTACGGTCTTTTTTTGGGTATAGCCTGTCTGGCATCCCTGTATCAGGATATTTTCCTGAACATCTTTCACCTGTTATATACCATCGCGTTTTATGGAATCTACTATGGATATATCTTGAAAAATTCCATAGAAAACCCGGATGTGGAGGCCCTCCTCGGGGCTTCCCAGAAACTTAAAGAGATAGGTGACACCACTTATACGAATGATCTTCAGGAGATGGCGCAGAGGATCAAAACCGCAGGAGGCGCCGATGTGGCGGCCCGGCTTCAGATCATGATGCTGATCAGCGGTATGCTCATGCTCATGGTACTGATCTACTGGAACAAACATCAGGCGGCTATAGCACAGAAGAAGACGAAGGATGTTCAGGATCTGCTCGAGATCGTAGAAGAGAAGAAGAACGAAGCCGAAGCCGCAGCGAAGGCGAAATCCGACTTCCTGGCGAACATGAGCCACGAGATCCGAACCCCCATGAACGCGATCTGCGGCATGAGCGAACTTTTAGCGAAAAGTGACCTGACTCCGCAGAATGCGGAATATGTAAACATGATCCAGATGTCTTCGGAGAACCTGCTGCGTCTGATCAATGACATCCTGGATTTCTCGAAGATCGACGCCGGCCGCATGGAGCTGGTGAACGACGACTATGACTTAAGCGACTGCATCAACGAAGTGCAGAACGTGATCAATACCCGTCTGACGAATAAGGACATCGCGTTTTTGATCGAATGTCCGCCCGACCTGCCGCTGCATTATAACGGCGACGTCATGCGTATCCGCCAGATCCTCATCAACATTTTGGGCAATGCGGTCAAATTTACCAAGAAAGGCTACATCAAGCTGTCCATAGATTTCCGCATTCTCCAGAACAACAAGGTAAAACTGATCTTCAGCGTTGAGGATACCGGTATCGGCATCAAACGCAGTGATATACAGAAACTGTTCGGCGAGTTCATGCAGCTGAACACGAAGAAGAACCGAAGCATCCAGGGCAGTGGTCTGGGACTGGTCATCTCCAAGCGTATGGCGAAGATGATGGACGGTGATATCAACGTTAAGAGTGAATACGGCGTCGGTTCTACATTCATCATCATTATTCAGCAGAAACAGGTGGATGACTGGGTATGTTTCCGCACGCGCGAGACGAAACCGGTCCACATCTATGTGTTTGAACCGAATGAGTATTATCGCGAAAGCATTCGCAACAATGTCGCCCGTCTGAACATGACGATCGACTACGTACGCTCGAAAGAGGAGCTGCTGCTGCTTCATAAGAAGGTGAAGCCCGAGGAGCGTTCCCTCCTGATGTTCGACTACGTGACCGGGTTCTCCACGATCCGCCAGAACATGGATATGTTCAAAGATATATCCCTGGTGGCCATGACCAGTATCAACGATGTCATCGTGGATGAAGTCGAAAACGTTGTTTTCATGCATAAACCCATCAGTATGCTCTCGATGGATGCGATCCTGAAGAACCGGGCGCGTTGGAATGTCCAGAACGGACACCTTCAGATGCTCAACAGTTTCTTCGCTCCGGAAGCGCGCGTTCTTGTGGTCGATGACAACAACATCAACCTGCGTGTGGCGGACGCCTATCTGCGCCGTTACCTGATCTCGCCGGTGCTCGCGGAGAGCGGCGACGAAGCCATCGAACATGTGGAGAACGATCCGCCGTTCGATCTGATCTTCATGGACCACATGATGCCCGTTCACGACGGTATCGAGGTTACGAAGAGCATCCGAAATATCGGAAGCGAATATACACGGAACATTCCGATCATTGCCCTTACGGCCAATGCGGTAAAGGGCGTCGAGAAACTGTTCCTGAACAACGGCATGAACGACTATCTGTCGAAGCCGATCGACTCCAAGCGCCTGAACCAGGTGCTGGCGCAGTGGCTGCCGCAGGAGAAACAGCTGACCGAGCTGCCGGATCAGTACAAACACTTGCTGAAGGACCTGCCGGACGACTCCTCGGTGGAGAGTGCGGACATTGTCATCCCGGACGTGGACGCGGCGAAGGCCATGCGCGAGCTGGGACACAGCAAGGAAGAGTATCTGGACCTCCTGGAGACGGTCTACGAGGAAGGCCAGAAGAAACTGCCGTTGATGCGGGAGTGCGTCGCGCACGGCGAGTGGCAGCGTTATATGATCGAGGCCCACGCGCTGAAGAGCGTTTGCGCATCGATCGGCGCGGGAAACCTGTCCGTCACTGCGAAGTCCCATGAGATGGCGGTAAAAGACGGTAACATTTCCTTCGTTCAGAAGGACAATGCGAACTTCCTGGCGGCATACGAAAAGCTCCTGACAGATATTGACTACTACTTTAAGACCCAGGAGACTTCCGACGAACAGAAGCCGGAACTGTCCACGCAGCAGCTGCGCGATGTCATGCGAGAAGTCGCGACCGACATCGATGAGTACGACGGCGAGGCAGCGGTCGGAAAGCTGGATGCCCTGCTTTCAACGTATAAGATGGATGAGGACATTCGTCGACAGCTTCTTCGTATAAAAGACCGCGCCGACTCCTACGAGTACGAGGATGCGGCCCATGCGATCCTGAACCTGGCCCGCATGATCGCGGTTCGATAGTGAAGTCTGACCTGTTTGTGTGCCTCTTTCGGTGAGTATCCCGGTTTTCTGTGATAGATTTGCGAAAAAACATCGAAAAGGTCGTGGAAAAATCCGAAAATATGTGAGAGATGATCGAAAAATACTTGCACATATCCGGTCAGGATGCTATAATAATAGTGCCCGAACAGGGACAATAATCTCAAAGGAGAACAAAAGATGAACAAAAAACTGAATATGTCACCGGCATTGTTGTCTTTGCTCGGCGTGACAGCCTTGTATTTAGGCGGATGGACGGCAGGTATCTTCTTCTTTATCGCAGTTTTGGTTTTTGACACTCCCGACAGTGTTAAGATCAACTTGATGCAGTACGTGATCGTAAGTATTATGATCCACATCGTATTCTCCTGCATCTCTTATTGTAGTAGGGTACTTGGCTGGATCTTCAGCTTCTTCAAGAACTCTTACGAGTTGGATAAGTGGAACATTTTCAGTTATCCTTCTAAATACGGATGGATGGGTTTCCTGGAGCTGGTTATCTTCATTTGGTTCGTTACCGCGATCCTCGGAAAGAAAGTTGTTAAGGTTCCTACCGTTCACGGCATGGTAATCAAGAACATGGATTTCAGCAACAACGCAGCAGCTCAGCAGCCCACTGACGTTCAGTAATTAAATACTTCGGAAGAGACGTAAGGTCGCTTCCTTCGGATGAATTCATCCGCATACCGGAATGGCCGCATTCATCGTGAAACGATGCATGCGGCTGTTTGTTTCCGGCTAAGTCCGTTCGGGCTTAACCAAAAAGCAGAACTGGAGGCATATATGGGAGATAAAACAAAAAAAGGACTGGGTTATAAGATGGGAACCCGCCTGGCTTTTTTCGGATTGATCCTCTTTTCCCTGGTTATTGTTGTTTTTACGATCTACTTGGGAACGAAGGGACATTGGACGAAAAGCAACCTGTCCCGGATCGGTGAGGACGGACATATCTGGATGTTCCGCCTTTGGGCGTTTCTGACCGGACTTCTGTTTTTCCTGCATTCGACATACTGTATGTACCTGGGTGGATATAAGCGTTTTCTGGCCCGCTTTTTGTGCTATACGGCCGTGATCATGCTGGTCGTCAGCACGTTTATTCCGTGTAAAACCGGACAGGGCGTGACGAAGACCGAGGCATTTATTGCAGACGTTCACCTGTTTGTATCCTTCAGTTCCACGATGATTCTGTTAGCAGGTACGGTCGTATTTGAACTTTGGATGCGTTACTCTAAAAAGATCCGCATGATCGATGATCTGGTGATCACGGGCATTGCCCTGGGTATCGCCCTGCTTACCATCCTGATCTTCGGTATAGTAACGACTTTGGTGGAGGTATTTACGGTCCTGGCGTTTTCGTTCCTGTGGGTGCGCTTCGCCTGGAAACTGCTTCGCAGAGAGAAGGCCTTAGAGGCCAGACCAGCGAAGCCCGCAAAGCCGGCGGCGCCTTCCGGAAAGAGCGACAAAAAGCAGAAAACCAAAGAGGAAACGAAGCAGGAACAGGAGAAAAAGGAATCCGAAAACCCGCTGGATTATGAAGAGGGATTGTGGTGAAGGTCCTTCACATATATATCAAACATACCCATTAAAAGGAGGATAATATGGGCAGAACAACACAAGAGACCATTGCCTTTTGTATTTACCTTGCCGTGGTTTTGACGATCGGTATCGTATTTTTCGTAAAGGGCAGGAAGGAAAAGGGCGGAGACAAGTCCTATTTCCTGGGTAACCGTAACATGAACGGACTGGTAGCGGCACTGTCCGCAGGCGCATCCGACATGAGTGCATGGGTACTTATGGGCCTTCCCGGCTCCATCTACCTGTATGGAGTGGGTCAGGTATGGATCGCGATTGGACTTTTGATCGGAACCGTCAGTGCATGGATCCTGGTCGCGCCGCAGCTGCGTCGTTTCTCGATCATTGCGGACGACTCCATTACCATTCCGCAGTTTTTAACAAACCGTTTCAAATCCAAAAGCCCCGTGCTGCTGATCATCAGCGCCGTGGTATTTATCGTAGCCTACTGTGTTTATGCGGCATCCAGCATCGATGCCTGCGGAACCTTATTCCAGCAGGTCTTCAGCTTCAACGAGGATAAAAAGCACTGGGTCATGATCGGCGCGACTGCCATCATCCTGATCTACACCTTCCTCGGCGGCTTCAACGCCGTGTGCTGGACTGACTTCGTTCAGGGCCTGATGATGCTCGGAGCCATCATGGCAGTTCCCATCATCGCCTGCGTCGCTATGGGCGCGGCGGATTTTGCTCCCGTGAAACCTGTGGTAGAAAACGCAAATTATTACAATCTCCTGTCCTCCGGCAAGGCGGACTGGAAGAGTTTTTCAGATATACTCAGCGGCCTCGGTTGGGGCCTCGGATACTTCGGCATGCCGCACATCCTGGTTCGCTATATGGCCATTCGTTCCGAAAAGGAAATGAAGAAGTCCCGCGTAACCGGTATCATTTGGACCGGCCTGATCCTGATCATGGCATGCGTTGTTGCACTGGTTGGACATGAGTATCTGGGCGGCGCCCTGAAGGAAGGCGAGCAGAAACTCGTATTTATCACAATGGTCAGAGATCTGTTTCCGGCGTTCCTGGGCGGCATCCTTCTGTCGGCGATCCTGGCAGCGTCCATGAGCACAGCGGACTCCCAGCTTCTGGCTTCTTCGTCCGCATTTGCTTCGGACGTTTATAAAAAGGTCATTCGTAAAGACGCAAAAGACAAGGAAATGCTCTTTGTCGGACGTCTGGTGGTAGCTGTGATCTCCGTAGTGGCTCTGATCATTGCCCTGAGTCCGGGCAATGGAGGCATCATGGCCCTGGTCGAGGCGGCCTGGGGAGCGTTCGGCGCCGCATTCGGTCCTGTCATCCTGCTGGCTCTGCACTGGAAGCGCTTCAACTACGCCGGCGCCGTGGCGGGCGTTGCTTCCGGCTTTATCGTCGACGCCCTGTGGTATGCGTTCCTGTCCGGCCCCACCGGATTGTATGAGATCATCCCCGGCTTCATCTGCGGCATGATCGCAGCCATCGTCGTATCCAACATAACGAAGGAACCTTCGGAGAAAGTGCTCGAAATGTTCGAACGCGCAAAGAAACCCGTTGACTAAAGATTATAGCCCCGGACATGTCATTAACGACATGCCCGGGGCTTTTTGCATGGTTCCGGGGGGAGGGAAACTGCGGCGCCGCACGCCCCTGGAACCGCCCAAAGAAGAGCGGGCAAGTCACTCAGGACATGTCCGTGTAGCGGCCGGCTCCTGCGCTCTGAATCCCAAGGGAAGGCCGCGGCGGATTTAAAGCTTGATTTGAGAGTTTTAGTTAGCCGCTACGTAGCTTCGGAAGCCAAAAGAAAAAGCAGGCGGCTAATTGGAAGCTAGATTTGCAGGACGTAGTTAGCCTTTACCTTGTTTTCTCCCCGGGGGTTTCATTTTATGTGGAGGCTTTGTTTTCGGCCGGAATGAGAGGGATGCGGTCACGAAGCGAACTCTCGGCCGCCGACGATCGCATCCGGGAAGAACCCTGGCCGAAACAGGGGAAACCATGAAGAATCATGAAGAACCATGAAGAAAAACACAGGGAGCGTCGCAACGGACACTCCCTGTGTTTCATTTTTTCTCGGTTAGCTTTTTGATCGCGGCAAATGTTTCGTCGCTTATGTCGTGTTCGATCTTGCAGGCATCGGCCTCGGCGACCTCGGGGTCCACGCCGATCGATGTGAGAAAGGCGGTGATGTAGTTGCTGCGTTCGACCAGTTTTTCGGCAATCTTCAGGCCACTTTCGGTGAGGTGGATAAAGTTGTTTTCATCCACGGTCGCATAGTGGTCGGCTTTCAGGCGGGACAGACCGCGGCTGACAGAAGGCTTGGAAAAACTCATATAGTCACAGATATCCATGGAACGAACATGCGGCTTTCTTTTGGAAAGCAGATAGATGACTTTCAGGTACATTTCGCCGGATTCATGTAAGTTCATAACTATACTCCCTTCAAAGGTTATGTTTATACAAGTGATACCAAATCCATATATTTGGATTTTATCACAATTTGATAAGTAAATCAACGAAAATCCTGAAAAAATCGATCGAAAACACTTGACAAGTTAGATTAGACTAACTATACTTCCGTTAGGAGTTAGCATCTACTAACCCCGTATGACAGCGTCCGACGTAATTCGGACGAAGGAGATTTGCATGCGAACATTGAAAGAAGCTAAAATCGGAGAAACGGTCGTCGTAAAAAGACTGACCGGAGAGGGGCCGATCCGGCGCAGGATCATGGATATGGGAATTACGAAAGGCGTAAAGATCTACGTTCGAAAGGTCGCGCCGCTCGGAGATCCGCTGGAACTGACCCTGCGGGGATATGAGCTTACGCTGCGTCGCGCAGATGCGGAACTGATCGAACTGGTCGACGGGGAATGAGAGGGTAAGGCAGAATGTCGGAGAAAAAGCAGATCCGGATCGCCCTGGTGGGCAATCCCAACAGTGGAAAGACCACGCTGTTTAACGCGCTCACGGGCTCCAATCAGTTTGTCGGAAACTGGCCCGGAGTTACGGTGGAGAAAAAAGAAGGTAAGCTTAAGGGGCACGAGGATGTGATCGTGACCGACCTGCCCGGCGTTTATTCACTGTCCCCGTATACGCCCGAGGAAGTGGTAGCCCGAAACTATCTGATTGAAGAAGATCCGGATGTGGTGCTGAACATCATTGACGGAACGAACCTCGAGCGAAACCTGTATCTGACGACGCAGGTGCTGGAGCTGGGCATACCGGTCGTGATCGCCATCAACATGATGGACGTCGTCCGGAAAAATAAAGATATCATTGATACGCAGGAGCTTTCGAAGGCCCTGCGCTGTCCGGTCGTCGAGATCTCGGCGCAGAAGGAGACCGGCATCAACGAGGCGGCGGAGGCTGCGATCGCCGCGGCCGGCGGTGAGGCTGCGACTCCGCTTCATATTTTCGGCGGCGCGACCGAGCATGCGCTCGCACACATCGAAGAGGCGACGGTACACGATCTGTCCGACCTGAAGCAGCGCTGGTATGCGATCAAACTGTTTGAGCGTGACGAACGTGTCATCGCGAAACTGGGGATCACCGATGCGGTGCGTGCACACATTGAAAAAGACATTCGCGCGGCAGAAAAAGAGATGGACGACGACGCGGACGCCATCATTGCCAATGAGCGATATAATTACATCGGCGAGGTCGTGAAGACCTGCTACAAAAAGAAGAGAAAGGGGCACGATTCGACGTCAGATAAGATCGACCGCGTGGTGACCAACCGCTTTCTCGCGCTGCCTATCTTCTTTTTGGTCATGTTTTTGGTATATTTCATCTCCATCTCGACGGTGGGCGCCTGGGGTACGGATTGGGCCAATGAGGGCCTGTTCGGCGAGGGTTTCTACCTGTTCGGGATGAAGGGCTGCTGGATCCCGGGCGTTCCGGTCCTGGTCGGCGATCTGCTCGACGCGTTGAACTGCGCTGCCTGGCTGCGCAGCCTGATCATTGACGGTATCATCGCCGGCGTCGGCTCAGTCCTCGGGTTCGTCCCGCAGATGTTCATGCTGTTTTTGTTCCTGGCGTTTCTGGAGGCCTGCGGCTATATGTCCCGCATTGCCTTCGTCATGGATAGGATCTTCCGGCGTTTCGGCCTGTCGGGTAAGTCATTCATCCCGATGCTGATCGGCACCGGCTGCGGTGTACCTGGGATCATGGCATCGCGAACCATCGAAAACGACAGCGACCGGCGCATGACCATCATTACCACGACATTTATTCCCTGCGGAGCAAAACTGCCGGTCATCGGAATGATCGCTTCGGCCGTGTTCGGCGGAGCGGCCTGGGTGGCGACCTCTGCGTACTTTATCGGCGTGGCGGCCATCGTCATCTCCGGCATCATCCTAAAGAAGACGAAGCGGTTCGCCGGAAAGGAGACTCCGTTCGTTATGGAGCTCCCGGCCTACCACCTGCCGACGCTTAAAAACCTGCTTCACTCCATGTGGGAGAGGGGCTTTGCATTCATTAAAAAAGCCGGCACAGTCATCCTGATCGCCTCCATCGTGATCTGGCTCGGAAGCAATTTCGGTACGGTGGATGGTACCTTCGGCTATCACGGGGACGCGATGGATCTGGAGGACAGTATTCTGGGTATGATCGCCCGCGGCATCGCCTGGATCTTCGTGCCCATCGGTTTCGGAAATGTTCGCGAGACCATTGCGACCCTCATGGGCCTGCTCGCGAAGGAAGAGATCGTCGGCGTGTTTGGTGTTCTGGAATTCAAGGGCCTGACGCAGTTAGCGGCGTATTCGTTCCTGCTGTTCAACCTTTTGTGCGCGCCTTGTGTTGCGGCCATGGGTGCGATCCGCCGGGAAATGAACAGCGCGAAGTGGACGTTTTTCGCCATCGGCTACCAGTGCACGTTTGCTTACGCGATCAGCCTGATGGTCTATCAGTTCGGGCTGCTCTTCACGGGCGGCGGTTTCACCGTGGGCACAGCGGCCGCATTTCTGGTCGCAGCCGGAGTGCTGTATCTGTTCTTCCGGCCGAACCGAAACCTTGCGGCAGGAAATTCTCAGAGCGTGTAAGGGAGAAACGAGGCACAGGTCGGTTACATTGAAACTATCGGGATCCCCGTGCGGTCACGTGGCACCGGGAGATGCTTGCAGGAACCGAAACACCCGAGTATTTATACATTGCCCGCAGGTTTGCACAGAGGGCCTGCATGAACGGAGGAAACATGCTTCTTTGGCTGGAAAACAACTGGGGCACCCTGCTGGTGGCCGCGATCCTTATCCTGATCGTGGGGCTGGTCCTATATAAGATGATCCGGGACCGGAAAGCCGGGAAGACCTCCTGCGGCGGAAATTGCGCAGGATGTGCGTGGGCCGGAAGGTGCCATGAGGCCGGATCGAAGCGTGAAGATCCGCCTCAGATACCCCCTCAGAATTAAGAATATCAGGGAAAATGCGGGAGGGAAGTTCCGAAAAAAGGAATTTCCCTCTTTCTTTTTCGTTTCCGATGCGTTATAATGAGAGACGGATTGCGTTATTTGTGACGCACGTATCGTATTGTTATAGTATCGGAGGTATATATTATGTTAGTATCCGCTAAGGAAATGCTGCAAAAGGCAAGAGCGGGCCACTATGCTGTTGGCCAGTTCAACATCAACAATCTGGAGTGGACCAAGTCCATCCTTCTTACTGCTCAGGAGTGTCAGTCTCCTGTTATCCTCGGTGTATCTGAGGGCGCAGGTAAGTATATGACCGGTTTCAAGACCGTAGCCGCTATGGTAAAGGCTATGATCGAGGAACTGAACATCACCGTTCCGGTTGCTCTGCACCTGGATCACGGTACCTACGAAGGCTGCTACAAGTGCATCAAGGCAGGTTTCTCCTCCATCATGTTCGACGGTTCATCCCTTCCGATCGAAGAGAACCTCGCTAAGACGAAGGAACTGGTTGCAGTTTGTGAGCACCTGGGACTCTCCCTCGAGGCAGAGGTAGGCTCCATCGGCGGTGAGGAAGACGGCGTTATCGGTGCCGGCGAGTGCGCTGACCCGAACGAGTGCAAGCAGGTTGCTGACCTCGGCGTTTCCATGCTGGCTGCAGGTATCGGTAACATCCACGGTAAGTACCCGGATAACTGGGCAGGTCTTTCTTTCGAGACCCTCGCAGCGATCAAGGAGCAGGTAGGCGATATGCCGCTCGTTCTGCACGGTGGTACAGGTATCCCGGCTGACCAGGTTAAGAAGGCCATTTCCATGGGTGTTGCTAAGGTCAATGTTAATACCGAGTGCCAGTGGGCATTCCAGGAAGCTACCCGTAAGTACATCGAGGCTGGTAAGGACCTTCAGGGTAAGGGCTTCGATCCTCGTAAGCTTCTGGCTCCGGGCGCTGAGGCGATCAAGGCGACCGTTAAGGAGAAGATGGAACTGTTCGGTTCTGTCGGCAAGGCTAACTACTAATTAAATCAGGGCGTTTCGTCCGCGATAAATAAAGGCTCCGGCCTGCGAAAGCAGCGCCGGAGCCTTTCTCATGGACTTAAAAGGACGGCTGTCACAGGATTTTCATCTTGCGGAATTATACGATTTGTAGTAATATGTGCTTAGGATCGACCGTAAACGTTTTCGGAAGATCTGGGGGGAAAACAGGGTTCACAGGATAAAAGAACGCCGTAAGGCGGGCATTTTGAAGTGAAATAGGATGAATCAGAAACAAAGCATGACCAAAACCTGGAAGAGGCGTGGCCGCGAACATTTAAAACGACACTATATGATCATGGCTGTGATCGGTATCGTGGTCGTTATATTTGGGAGCGGTTTTTCAGAACCCCGCGGATATACCTCGATGGAGGATTTCGCGGCTTCCAAAGTGCGCCCTGAAACCGGTACGGTCAGCTGGGTCAATACATGGCAGCGTTTCCGCGAGACCTTCTGGACGGAGGATGGCTTTAAGAATCCGCTGGACTTCGACCAGGTTCGTGAAGAACGAAATGAGCAGCAGGGGATCAAAGACCCGGAAAGTTCCGAAAAACCCGAGGAGGAGGGAACCGACTCCGAGCGGTTTTGGGAACGGACTTTGGGACGTACGCAGGGTGTATTCGCGAAACTGGTTAACGGAGTAACGACCGGTTCATTCTATTACTCTCTGGCGACGGCGATCACGTCGATCGTCGGCTCGGCGAATATCGCCGGTATCTTTCTGGTCATCGCCGGTTTTGCGGTCAGCTTCCTGTTCTGGATGTTTGTGAAGAACGTGGCCACGGTGGGATTGTATCGTATCCTGCTGGAAGGCCGTATGTATAATTATGTGGGTCTGACACGTATCTTGTTCCTGATGCGTGTGCGCAAATGGATCAAGGCATCCGTCACGATGCTGGTCTACTATGTTTTGCAGACGCTGTTGTGGTTCACCATCGTGGGAGGTATCATTGCCCGCTATTCCTACTACCTGGTGCCCATGATCGTGGCGGAGAACCCGGATATCGGCCCGATTCAGGCCATGCGGCTGTCGCGGGCCATGATGATGGGGCATAAAAAAGAGTGCTTCCGCATGGAGATCTCGTTCATCGGGTGGCACATTCTGTCTTTCCTGGGCTGGTACATGTCCGGTTTCATACATATCTACGCACTCGGTTCACTCGCAGCGACGGCGTTGAGCGCACTGTATATCCGTCCGTACATTATGGCCACGAACTGTGAATACTATGCGGATCGCCGAAAGGACGCGCTGGAGCAGAAGATTCCGACGGCGGAGCGGCTGAACGATACGTACCTGTACGAATTGGCCTCGGATGAAGTGATCGCCGATGCATACGAGGACGTGATCGAGGCTGCCAGAGAGCCGGTGGCCGAACTGTCACTGTCCGGTTTCCCGAAGTTCATGGCGGACTGGTGGGGCATCACCTTCTGGCACAGTCGCAGAGAGAGGGCGTACGAAGAATATCAGGCGCATAAGATGCGCGTGCGCACGTTGGATCACGTGGTGGCTCGCGAGGAATACCCGATCCGATTGGGGCCTCTGCATAGGGAAAAACCCAGAAAATTACTGGAAAACATATACTACATCCGACACTATTCCATCTGGTCGCTGACCATGATGTTCTTTACCTACTCCATTATCGGATGGCTGTGGGAGGTCGGGATGCACGCCGTTCAGACGGGTGAATTCGTCAACCGCGGCGTGATGCACGGGCCGTGGCTGCCCATTTACGGAGCCGGCGGCGTCATGACGCTGGTGCTCTTAAACCGCGTCCGGCCGCACCCGTTTGTGATGTTCTTTTCATCGACCGCACTTTGCGGTGTCATCGAGTATGCGACCAGCTGGTATCTGGAGCAGGCAAACGGCATGCGTTGGTGGGACTACAGCGGATACTTCCTGAACATCAACGGACGTGTCTGCGCCGAAGGCTTGCTGCTGTTCGGCATCGGCTGTACGGCAACGGTGTACCTGCTGGGGCCTGTGTTAGATAACCTGTTCGCCCGGATCCCGTATAAGGTCATCATTCCGGTGGCGCTGTCCCTTTTGCTGGCCATCAGCTTCGACCAGATCTACTCCCGGAAATACCCGAATTTGGGTAAAGGAATCACTTCCGGAGACACACAGGAGGATGCACCGGACGGTGAGAAACCGGAGGGAACGGCTCTTTCGGGCGAAAAAACCGCGCGAGAACGGTTTTTTGTTCCGAAAACCGATGGAAACTATGTAATATCGTGGGATCACAACGAATTAAACCTTGACACACCCGCGAAATTATTGTATAACTAGGTTAGTGTTATTTAACCATGGGGATGTCCCCGTGATACGGATTGACATGCGCTGCATGCGCTCGCTAGATCCGGCAAAATTAAAACCATACGAGGAGGTTTTAGATCATGTTTTGTCCGAAATGTGGGGCTCAGTTGCCCGATGGTAGTGTTTTCTGTTCCGCATGTGGAACTCAGTTGGCACAGCAGGTAAACGCTGCAGCAGACCAGGTAGCACAGCAGGCAGCGCCTGAAGCGCAGGCTTTTGTATCCGTAGCACCCGCCGCTGTACCGAAGGCAAACAGCGCTGCCAAATTTAATATTTTGGGTGCGGCGCTGACCGTTCTTCTGTTCTTTTCGCTTTTAATGCCGTTCCAGGCCGGTGGAAGTATGTTTATTACTAAGCCGGAAGGTTGGATCATGATCCTGGTCGTTGGAGCAGCCGGTTTCTGCATCTTTACGAAGCAGGATAGTTTGTTTACTCTTGTTTCCATAGCTGCTTTCGCTCTTTGCTTCATCAGTTTGTTCATGATAGCTGTCGGAGTTCACGGCGGAACCGGAAACAAGGACGTTGATGATTTTCTGGGGGCTTTGGCAGCCATCTCCGGAGAGAAAGTTTCCATTCCGGGTTCCAAAACTCCGGGCTTTGGTGTGACTTTTGCACTGACCTGTTCTCTGGGTATGTTCTTATCCCCGATCATTAACCGTCTGTTCGCTAAGAGAAAGTAATAAAACCGCGTGGTTCGCGTAGATCATTCTGAGAAATGATCATAAAAAGAGGACCTGTGAAAAACGATTGCTCGTTTTTCACAGGTCCTTTTATTATTTCAGATCGTTGAAACCGACCTTTGCAGCATAAGTCGTATGAAGCAGTTCATGCGCCTTATGGCTGTTCGGCTCACCGAGGAACTTCTCGTAAAGTTCGCGGATCTGCGGATTGTTGTGCGACTGACGGTGGGTCTGCCGCTGATCCTCCAGATAGAGAGCCTTCGCACGCTTTTCCTTATAGGTATCCATGATATCATCGTCCTCGTGGGGCAGGAAGAATTCACGAACGTACGGCTGGCCGCCGCCGTTGATGCATCCGCCCGGACATCCCATGATCTCGATGAAGTGGTATTTCGATTTTCCTGCGCGAATGTCGTCCAGCAGGACCTTCGCGGACTTCATGCCGGAGGCGATGGCCACGTTGATGGTCGTTCCGTTGATATCCAGCGAAGCTTCGCGGATGCCGGCCTCGTGGCCGCGAACCGCGGTAAATGTGATGGGGTCTGCCTCCGAGCCGGTCAGTTTATAGTAAACGGTACGAAGCGCAGCTTCCATAACGCCGCCAGTCACACCGAAGATGACGCCTGCGCCGGAGTAATCGCCCATGATATCCTGATCCCAGCCTTCTTCGGGCAGACGCTCGAAGATGATGCCGGCACGTTTGATCATCCGGGCCAGTTCTCTCGTGGTGATAACAGCATCGACGTCCGGAAGGCCGTTCACCTTCAACTGCTCACGCTGACGCTCGTACTTCTTCGCGGTACAAGGCATGACAGAAACTACGAAGATATCTTCGGGAGCCACGCCGTGGATCTGTGCCCAGTAGGATTTGATGATGGCGCCCTGCATCTGGTGCGGGGACTTGCAGGAGGACAGGTGCGGCAGCAGGTCGCTGTAGTTGTACTCCGCATAGTTTACCCAGCCCGGTGAGCAGGAAGTGATCATGGGCAGAACGCCGCCGTTCTTTAAGCGTCCCAGAAGCTCGGTGCCTTCCTCCATGATGGTCAGGTCGGCGCCGAAGTTGACATCGTAGATGCGCTTGAAACCGAGACGACGCATCGCTGCGATCATTTTACCGGTGACGGGCGTGCCGATGGGATATCCGAATTCCTCGCCGATGGCGGCACGCACGGCGGGAGCTGCCTGCACGATGACGTGCTTGCCGGAGCGCAGGGCGGCATCCACCTTGTCGATCTCGGAATGCTCCATGAGGGCGC
>ONPC01000047.1 GCA_900319565.1 uncultured Eubacteriales bacterium
CTCCTTCAGCCGGTTCATTTTCTCGAAAAACTCTCTGGCGCGCTCGCTCTTCGGATGGTTGAACACCTCCGCCGGCGTGCCGTCTTCAATGATCTTTCCGCCGTCCAGGAACAGCACGCGGGTCGATATCTTATTCACGAAGTCCATCTCATGCGACACCAGGAGCATCGTATAGCCCTGCTCCGCGATGGCTTTGATCGTCGTCAGCACCTCAGTCACCAGCTCGGGATCCAGTGCCGACGTCGGTTCATCCAGCAGAATGATGTCGGGCCTCATGGCCAATGTCCGCGCGATTGCAACGCGCTGCTGCTGTCCGCCGGACATGTGCCGCGGATAATGATTCTGCCATGCCCACAGGCCCACGTTCTCCAGTTCCTTCAGCGCCAGTTCGCGTGCCTCTTCCTTAGATTTCTTCTGGACCGTGATCAGTCCTTCCATAACATTTTCCAGCGCAGTCTTGTGTTCAAACAGGTGAAAACGCTGAAATACCATGCCAATGCGTTTGCGCAGCTCCGTGACCGTTTTGCGGTCCTTCGAACGAAGCGGCAGATTCAGTTCGATATCCGCGAACTTAAGCTTCCCCTCCTCCGGTTTCTCCAGCAGGTTGATGGAGCGGAGCAAGGTCGACTTACCGGTTCCGGACGGCCCGACGATACCGATGATATCGCCCTTATTGACCGTCAGATCGATCCCGCTTAACACGACATTGTCCCGGAAGCGCTTATGAATATTTGTAAGTTCCAGTATGGCCATGTTACACCTCCCGGGCCGCGGGCAATGCTTCCGCCGGCGCCGCCGTCTCTTTCGCGTCCTTATCCTCGCCGCCGCCCCGGATGGGCTTCGGCTGCTCCGGTATCCGGAATTTCTTCTCGATCACCTTAAAGATCTTCTCCAGGATAATGGTTATGATCCAGTAAATGATGGCCAATGCTACGTAGCCTTCCAGGTAACGGTAGTCACGGCCGGCCAGAATCTGGTTCTGGTATGTGATCTCGATGATGCCGCAGGTCGATGCGAGCGATGTGCCCTTTACCAGGCCGATCACCGAGTTGCAGATGCCCGGGAGCGCGTTTTCCAGCGCCTCCGGAACGATGATCCTGCGCAGGATCTGGCCGTAGGTCATGCCCATGGCATGACCTGCCTCGATCTCGCCTTTGTCGACGGATTCGAGTGCGGCGCGAAAGGTTTCACTGGTAAATGCTGCCTGATACAGCCCTAACGCCAGAAACGCATAGACCATCTTCGGAATGATATTTACGTCGATGTTCGCGCCCCAGGAGTTGAAGATCCTGAGGATCGCGGGGATGCCGTAGTAAGCGACATACAGCTGGATAAGCATCGGCGTGCCGCGCATCAGGGACAGAAATCCCGTAGCGATCGGACTTAATACTTTTACTTTTTTGTATCGGATGATCGCGATCAGGAGACCCACGAGGATCGATACCAGAAACGCCAGGCCGGCGAGTTCCAACGTGATCGGGATCTTCTTTATGAGATAAGGGATGCGCGACCACATCAGCTTAAAGCTGAAATAATCGGAAAAACTTGTATCCATTCGGGGTTCCCTCCGCTTTCTGACCGTATGCTGCTACGGTTCCTTAGTTCAAATAGTCCAGATCCGAAGCCAGCGGCAGAACGGAAATGGTAGCGTCGTTCAGCTTCTCGCCGATCCACTTCTTACCGAGTTCTTCAAGCTTACCATTGTCGAAGAGCTGCTTGATGCCCTCGGAGAACAGCTTCTGGTACTCCTTTGCATGTGCGCCGGTCTTACCGAACAGAATGTGGGATGTGTTGTTTGCGGTGATGTTTTTCGCAGTCTCCTCATCGGACAGAACGGTGATGTTCAGGCTTGCAAACTGGGTCGGATATGCATCCTTATACTTCAGGATAACGGGCTGGTCGTGGATCAGAGCGACCTTACCCTCGATCGCTTCCTGCAGCTGAACGGTGATATCGGCCGATGTGAACTCCAGATTGATCTTCTTTTCGCCGTCTTTTCTGGCGTCGTTCCAACGTTCGATCGCGTTCGTGGTGTTGCCGCCGGCGCCGCCGTAGATCTTCAGGCCGGACTCTGCGAGCTCCTCAAACGAGTGGATCTCGGTTCCTGCTGCGGATGTGATGGTGTATCTGGACTTGGTGTAGGGGAACGAGAACAGGTAAGATTTGGCGCGCTCGGTGTTGTAGCTCCAGTTGTTGATCGTAGCGTCGATAACGCCCTGCTGTGCATCGACCAGAGAGTTGGAGCTTACGTTCAACTCGAGTTCATAATCGGCAAAGGAAGGCAGTTTGAAAAGCTCTGTGAGCACCGCGATGTCGTAACCGGTCAGGTATACGCCGTCTTTTGTGGTGTAAAGTGCATCTTCCGCTTTATCTACGGTCTGGATGAAGGGTGCGGGAGATCCGCCCGTCTCGAGGACGATCTTCGTCTTAGCCTTTCCGCCGTTGTCTTTCGTTCCTTCGGCCTCGGCCTTCTTGCCGCAGGCGCCGAGTGTAAACGCTGCGACGATCAATAATGTAATATACGCAATTCTGGTAAGTTTCTTCATGATTCTTTCTTCTCCTTTATTATAGACATCTTTCATTTACGGTTTCATGCTTTCTTATTCTTCAGCAGTCCCTTTAACGGGTTGATCGACGGATCGACCGAGATCGAAACGTTTCTGGGCTGGCGGTCATCCCACGAAGGGCTGTTCCACTTCGATACCGAGATCACGCTCTGGTATTCCTCAGGTGTAACGTCCGTGTGCAGGTAAACATCGTCCGGATCGGAAGAAAGCTTTCTTCTCTCACCGTCGGTCTTCCAAAGTTCTTCCCACGGAACCTGCGAAGCGATGCGCTCCAGGAAGGAACCGTTCCAGCCTCTGTGCCCCTTAAACTCGTTCTTCGGGAATTCGAAGAAGGTGTACTTCTTAAACTGCGGGATCGCGAACAGATCCTTTACGTAACCCCAGATGTTCGGGAACTCGGAGATACGCTTCTTCAGCGCACCTACATTATGATAGTAGTAGGTCTCCCAGCGGACCAGCGTCACATACAGGCGCACATCCGAGTCCGTGATGTAGTCGCCAAACAGGAAGCGGTTCGTCGAAAGTCTCTCCTCGATCTTGTCGAGCGCCTCGAAGAAATCCTGATAGCCTTCGTCGTAAGCGACCCAGCTGAGGCAGAAGTGCATGCGGTAGTGCGCGTTGTTGATGGTCGGGAACAACCAGTCATTGAACTCATCGATCTCCTTGCGGTAAGCCTTCGGATACAGGTCAATGTCTGTCTTCTGGAACTTACGGAACTGCACCTCGATGTAGTTCGTCAGGCGGTGGTAGTCGTTGTTGACTGCCTTCTTTTCTTTCACGTCCACCAGCGTCGGCGTCGTGGCTCTTCCCGCAAAACCGGGACGGGCGTTCTCATAGAATTCGGACAGGAAAACCGCTCCGGTGGAAGGATCCTGGTAGTTCGGCTGATCGGTGAACCCGTGGCCGTACTTTCCGATACCGGAAGTCGCCAGATCATCGATCACGTCCTCCAGGCCCAGGATGTCGCGGACGATAACCGGACGGTTCGACCAGTGGCAACCATGTGCCCAGAAGATCTTGAAGCGGTTCGCCTCTGCCTTCAGGTCGCCCTCTCCGTCACCGAACGGGGTAATGAATGCGTTGGGCTGTCTTACGAAGACGCCGCGCTCGTCGATCTCATCCAGTGTCTCGTTCGGACGAACGCGAACGCCTCGTTCCGCTGCCAGACGGTCAGCCTCTTCCTCCGGGATACGTACCGGTATTTTCTTCTCACTATGTGCTTCAATGCTGCATGTATTATTACTCATGGTTATATCTCCTTTATTCTGTCAGTCTTATGTATTTTCCGCGAAGCGGCTCATAAAAACGGCATAAAAAAAGCCGGGGTCGTTTTTCTCCCGGTCGGCCTCAGGACACATTCCTGAACTTTTTAAGCGCACGAGGATCAAGCCCTACATCGCGCCGCATTACCGGCTCGGGAGTATAGCATTCGACACATCATCTGACACATACACATCATGGTTGCTTGACCTTGCTTCATGGCTTTTGCCTCCTTGTTTCTTTCAATGCAGTTATCTTAGCACAGACTTTCGGTTTTGAATAATCCTTGTTTCTTATTGTCCGTAATAACAAATGCTTATAACGGGAACGTCCTGAAAACGGCCCAAAAAA
>ONPC01000104.1 GCA_900319565.1 uncultured Eubacteriales bacterium
AGGATCCTCCTTCCATACACCGTACAGATCCGTGTCCTGCGCTATGAAGAAACCATCACCGGCACCGTACTGCACAGTTCCGGCTTGCGCCGCGGCTTCGTTCATATTCCAGCCCAGGAACGTATAGTGATCGGCTACCATACTGCCCTGGCCCAGCACGGTCACAGGTGCATCATAGTAATACGGGCTATCCGGATCTACCGGGGCAGATCCGCTCGTAAGGGTAATGTTCGCATGATAAGTAACCGTATACGTGGGAACCTGTTCCCAAACCGCATACAGGTAGGTATCTTGTGTAATGGTAAATGTATCCGCAGGATCGTAGTTCGGATCCGCTGTTCCATTCGCTGCCGCGGAAGGATCCGTGTTCCAACCCTTGAAGGCATAGCCTTCTCTGGTGATTGCCTGGCCGGGAGCCAAAACGGTAACTTCCGTTCCCGTAATATACGGGCTGTCCGGATCGGTCAATGTACCCTGACCGCCGTTCGCATTGTAAATTACCTTATAAGTCTCTTTCCAAATGGCATAGAGCGTCTTATCGGAATCCATCTTAATGGTATCGCCTGCAACATACGTAGGCGTGGTTGCGGAAGGATCTTCCGACCAGCCGACAAAACTATATCCATCTCTGCGCCAGTTACCGGGCGTAGTCTGATCATTGTTATTCAGGATCGTAGCAAGTTCGTTGTATTCATAAACGGTACTGTCCGTTACCGCCGTATCATTCGTACCCAGCATAGCATCCGATGCATTCGGATCGTATGTGATCTTATACATCTTCAGGCCCGGGATCGAAGTGGGACGGAAGTCCGAGCGGTGTACTTCGGCACCATAGGACTCTACGTTCTTACCGATCACGGTACCATTTACCGCATGGGCTCTGACAGTCGCAGCCGGCGCCAGAACGGTTCCGACCATATGATTATCCACGAACGAAAGCGTGCCATGGTATAAGCCATCGGACGATGAAGAATCATAGAAATTCCACAGAATATTGTTTCCGTTGAAGATCGTGGTCTCATTGTTTTCCACTACAGTATCATCTGTAAAACGATACTTCACCTCATGATTAAAGTCATAGGAAGAATAGCCGCTAAGATCGACATCGATGATCATGACCTGAGAGCTCGAAGCAAGCTTATATACCTTAGACTCAAATGTCATTGTACCATCAGACTGAACCCGATCGATCAGCATATCCTTACCGATCGAAGCCAGTTCAGCCCCAGTCAAAGAAAGAACAGTTACTCCGTCTTCCGCTACGACAATATGGTTCTGACCGGATCCGGCCGCCTGACCTTCATGTATGTCGGAAACCGTCTTGGAATGATCCCCCGTGAAACTGGAAAGAGCCTGTGACAAACGCTCCAGATGCACAAACTCCTTATCAAAGTCCAGGAATTCCTCATTGGGATTCGCGTACAGAATAGCATTCCAGTTACCCTGGACTTCCTTTCCGTTGATCTTCCTCGGAGGCGCAGTTACATAATCCCCACTCTGGCCGATAATCAACAGATATCCGTCGCCATGCAGGCCCAGACTTCCGGAGTTCTCGGTTTGCAGTTCCCCAAAATAGTTGATCAGCCGATAATTCCCATTCGGAACCGTCTGATTCGGCATACCATTCACGGTAAATGTACCGTTGTTTTTGGTAATCAATATCGGAGAAGCGAGATTACCGTTCGTATGCACTCCGACCGCAACACTCTCGCGACCAAACAGCAAGAATCTCTGGGCCGCACCGAGAATATCGTTCTCGTTGTACTCATCCAGTTCATAGTACGACTGCTCGATATAATCCAAGGTGTCCCCTGTGTTATGGCCTAAGGTATACGGATCCGCATGTGTCTCGCGGTTCGACAGTTTTAAGCCCGTTACGATCATCACGAACGACATAAAAACTGCCAACACCTGTTTAAAGTTACGTTTGTTCATGTGTTACCTCCTTTGTATTCCGACGCAAATGAACAATGTTACGCCGACGCCGTGTAATCCCCCCACCTCATTATACATAACGTGGATCATTCGCCTAATACCCCATAATAGAGTATTGTATTTTTCTATTTTAGCATAATGCGCCACTGAAAATCAAGGAATTGTATCAAATAAATATTTTTCTCTGTTTTTTCGAAATTTTTTTCGTTTATCGACACTTCGGTCAATTATCTCTTTGCTTTCTGCAATGTTTTCTTAGTTTTTGCAATGTCTCACTATCAAATGTGCATAAAAAAGCGGGTGCCGTGTTTCGGCACCCGCTCGTATTTTACTTACTCAATTTGTTATTCATTGATCGGACCGCCGAAGGCTCCGCCCTCGGGATCGTCATCCTCATGGATCGGACCGCCCATGGATTCATCCTCGTCGTGGATCGGACCACCCATGGATTCATCCTCGTCATGGATCGGGCCACCCATGGACTCGTCGTCGTGGATCGGACCACCCATAGATTCATCATCGTCACGGATCGGACCACCCATGGATTCATCATCGTCATGGATCGGGCCACCCATGGACATATCGTCATCATGGATCGGACCGCCCATATAGTCGTCATAATCATCCGTCAGAGGTTTGGTCGTAGCATTGAGCTGTGCCAACGCGGCCGCTGCCGCTGCCTCTGCCAGTTTATTCAGATCGACCTCCTCGGAAGCGCTTGCGGGCTTGCCGAAACTGCTGCCGCCGAAATCATCCCAACGGCTCTGGGGCTCAGGTTCCGCATAGTCTTCATGTTTCGGAAGATCCTCCGAAACAGTCGGCTCCGACGCGGGAACTTCTGCTTCCGCTGTCGCCTGCACCGGTTCTGTCTGAGCCGCTTCCTGCGCTGCCATAGCAGCCTCTGCAGCTGCACGCTCCTCGGCTTCCTTCTGGGCTAATTCGGCCTCAGCCTCGGCGCGCTCTCTGGCTTTCTGCTCTGCCAACGCTGCTTCCGCAGCCGCCTGAGCTTCTAATTCCGCTTTGGCTTTTGCCTCACGTTCTGCGCGTTCTGCTCTTTCGGCCTCCGCGCGGATCGCCGCATCCTTCGCCATCTGGATCTGCGCAGCATACTGTGCGTTAAACAGTTCGGAATAGAAACCGCCCTTCTCGAGCAGTTCATCGTGCGTACCCTGCTCCACGATGCCGCCGTTCTTCATAACGATGATCCGGTCGGCATTGCGGATCGTAGACAGACGATGTGCGACCACGATGCTCGTACGACCCTTCATCAGTTTGTCGAAGGCTTCCTGAATCTTCGTCTCCGTACGTGTATCGACGGAGGAAGTAGCTTCATCCAAGATCAGCATCGGCGGGTGCTTAAGCATTACACGGGCTATGCAGATCAGCTGGCGCTGGCCCTGTGACAGGTTGCCGCCGCCCTCGGATACCATCGTACGATAGCCCTGAGGCATACGCCGGATAAAGCTGTGTGCATGTACGGCCTTTGCAGCCTCAACGACCTGCTCCTCTGTCGCGCCGAGTTTACCGATCGCGATATTCTCCAGGATGGTTCCGCTGCGGATCCAGGTATCCTGAAGTACCATACCGAAGTTGCCGCGCAGGCTGGACTTCGTCATCTGGGTAATGTCACGATTATCCACTGCAATGGTTCCGGACTGCGCATCGTAGAAACGCATCAACAGATTGATGAGCGTTGTCTTACCACAGCCGGTCGGTCCGACGATCGCAATACGCTGGCCGGGCTCTGCCTTCATGGAGAAATCTTTAATGAGCGGCTTCCACGACTCGTAGGAGAAGTTCACGCCGCGCCAAGCCACCTCGCCTCTCGGGGAAGTGAGCACGAATGTATCTTTTGCCTCGGGCGTTTCGATCGGAGTCTCCATCAGATCGAAGACTCTCTCCGCGCTCGCGAGCGCATTCTGGAATTCAGCTAAAACGCCGGAGATCTCGTTGAACGGTTTCGCGTACTGCTTGGAATACTGCAGGAATGCAGTGATCTCACCGATGGTGATCCATCCGAATACGCCGCCGAACGCGCCGACGATGCCGATGAAGGCATAGACCACGCCGTTAACAAAACGGGTAGCCGGGTTTGTGATGGAGGAATAGAATACCGCCTTACGGGCGCTCTCCTCCAATGCGTCATTCATCGTATTGAATGCATCGATGTTCAGCGCCTCATGTCCGAACGCGATGACTGTCTTCTGGTTGCCGATCATTTCCTCAACAAAACCGGATAGATCCGCACGCTCCTTCGACTGGGTCGAGAACATGTTGTGTGTACGCTTAGCGATCTCTTTAGCAACCGCGATGGACAGCGGCGTCAGAATGATAACGACGCCGGCGAGCATCCAGTTGATGTACAGCATGAACAGGATCGTGCACACGATCATCACGATGCCCGAGAAAAACTGCGAGAAGCCCATCAGCAGGCCGTCGGAGATCTGCTCCACATCCGTCATGATGGTGTTGATCAGTTCACCGTGCTTTTTGGAATCCAGGAAACGGATCGGCAGTTGCTGCAGGTGGTTGAACGCTTTGGTTCGTATGTTGCGGACAATGTGATATGTAACGTGTGCATTGGCCGCCTCGCTGGCCCACTGCGTAACAACTACAACAATGATCGCCGCGAGCAGCAGGATGATCATGTTATGGCCGCCCGGGCTGCTCATGCTCTTATATTGGCGGATATTATCGATCACGTTACCGATCGACATGACGATAAACAACTGCGCTACTACGCAGACAAACGTCATGATCATCGAGAAGATGATGTACGGCATCTGCGGTCCGGTATACTTCATCAGTTTACCGAACGTCTTATTTTTTACCTTCGGTCCCTTCTTTGTGGTAGGGATCGGCGACTCTGCCGGTTCATCCGACATTTCTTCGAATTTATTCTTCTGTGCAGGTGAAGGCGGAACGACCGTAGTCGCGATCGGCGATGTTGCGGTGCCGCGCTGTTTTCTGCGCTTCGCATCCAGTTCCTGCTCGTACGAAGACATGGTTCCTCCGACGAAGATGTCCTCCTTACGGAGTTTGTTCTGCTTCGGAACCTCTTCCTTCGCGCGCTGCGCGCTGCGGGCAGACAGGGACGCCTGTGACGACGATTCGTCGCGCTTTACGGTATTCTCCGAGAGTTTGTCGGGCTGGCCGGTCTCGGTCTTGTTATCTACCTCCTGATACAGGATCTTACCTTGGGCAATGTACGCCTCAACATCGGCGTTTTCCGCCATTTCCTCGGTAACGGCCAGGACAGCCTTAGCCTCTTCGACTGCACGCTCACGCTGCGCCAGAGCGGCCTCGGCCTGCTTAAGCTCTTCCTGCAGGCGGTTTGCCTTCTCACGCGCTTCCTGCGCGAGTTTCTTATCATCTACGGGCGCCGGGCCGGTCTTGGTGCTGCCCTTCATCATGCTGGCAGGGAGGTGGAAGCTTCTGGAGCCGGATGTGCTCTGAAGGATCTCATCATCCGAGAAATTCATCAGACGCTTACGCCGTCTGGCTGCCACATCCGCATCGTTTGCAGCCTGCGATGCACCGGGCTTCGCAGCGGACGATCCGGTGGAATTCTTCGCCTTCTCTTCGGCAGCATCGGCCTTCGCCTTCGCTACCTGCAGAGCTGCCGCGATACGATTGACTTCTTCTTCGGCATCTGCCTTCGCAGCGCGGGCTTCTTCTGCGGCCAATGCGGCGGCTTCCACCATCTCTTTCATCTGATCGTGGACTTCGTCGGCATCCATGCCTGCCGTTGCTGCTCTGACACGGGCGCGCTGTGCGCGCACGCTGTCGGGTTCCTTCTGAACCGGAGCGGCTGAAGGCTGCCCGGATTTTCCGGCTCTGCCGTAGGAGAGCTCGTATGGATCTTCGTCTTCGGACTCTTTCTCGTCGTATTCGTCGTATTCCTCGTCTTCCTCAGACTCTTCGGACTCTTCCTCGGGCTCCTTCTGGACCGGAGCGGCTGAAGACTGCCCGGATTTTTCGGCTCTGCCGTAGGAGAGTTCGTATGGATCTTCGTCTTCGGACTCTTCCTCGTCGTATTCCTCGTCTTCCTCAGACTCTTCGTACTCTTCTTCGCTTTCCTCGTCGTATTCGTCCTCTGAGGTGTCCTCGGAAGTATCTTCAAACTCCCCATCCTCGTAAGTATCGGGAGTCTCTTCATATGCCTCGGTCTCTTCGTACTCTTCCTCGTACTCCTCGACCGGTTCTTCTGCCGGAGCCTCCGGTTCGGGCGCACTCTTCTTAGCGCCGTCTCCGAAGAAACCGCTCATGTTCCAAACATTATTGACCGCTTCGTCATCCATCAGGAGGTTGCGGCGTCTGCGACGGGACTGCGGCATTCCTTCTGCTGCAGGCTGTGCAGACTGCGCCTGCGGTGCGGATTTAGCGGGCTGCGCGGGTTGCGCAGGTTTTGAAGGCTGCTCTTTCGGCTGTGCGGCCTCCTGCTTCACCTTCTTTTTCGCCTTCTTCGGCTTTTCGGCAGGGGCTGCCTGCTCTGTTTCCTGAGCGGAACGGGCCTTCTCCTGGGCAGCGAGCGCTGCTTCATGCGCGCGGGCCGCAGCCGCCTGAGCTTCTGCTTCTGCGCGTTCAGCCTCTTCCTGTGCGCGCTGTGCAGCCTTACGGGCTGCGATGGCCTGCTCTGCAGCCAGACGCTCCATCTCCTCTTCCGACATCTGCGGAACTTCATCTCCGAACAGACGGTCCAGAGCATCTAATACCTTCGGTTTTTCGTCTGCGGCCGGAGCTGTCTCCGGGCGCTTCTCGGAAACCAGACGGAATTCGTCTTCGTCGCCCGAAGTGTATTCAGCACCCAATTTACGCATTCTGGGGCCTTCACCGGAACCCACGTTCGCCTCACCGGAACCGGGCATCTTACGATATACACGTCTCGGACTGCCCATTTCCTTTTCTTCGCGTGTCTTCGGCTTCGCTAATCTGCTGTATGCCTCTCCGCCCGTTTCGATGTCCTCGGGCGTAGTATCGCTATAAGCATCACTGTATGCGTTGCGCACCGGCTGGTCCTGGGCAGTTCTTGCGTCCACGACTTCCAGTGCATACGTATTATCTTCGGCGCGAAGAGGTACCTGTGCCTCCGAATCGGTATCGGACTGCGGTGCTTCCTCTGCGCTCTGTTTTGTAGGATACATCTTAGCCAAAAGTTCACGCTGCCAGTCGACCGCCTGATCCTTTGACGATTTTACCTTCATGTGCGGCTTCCAGCTGCTGTTCTCGCTGTTAACCTGCGGTTCATCCTGAGGAGTTAAATCAGAAAAATTCGTCGTGTCGTTTTTCTTCTTCATGACTTACACCTCCTCTGCCGGCAACTGGGAAGCACAGATCTCTTTATAAGCCTCGCAGCTTTCCAGCAACTCGCTATGTGTTCCCATGCCAATGATGGTACCGTCATCCATGACGATGATACGGTCAGCATCCATAATGGATGCGACGCGCTGGGTGACGATGAGCACGGTCATATTTTTGCGTTCTTCGCGGATCGCTTTACGGAGATTGGACTCCGTAAGGAAATCCAGAGCAGAAGCGCTGTCATCCATGATCAGGATGTCGGGACGGCGCACCAAAGCACGGGCTATGGTCAGTCGCTGACGCTGCCCGCCGGAGAGATTGCGGCCTCCCTGCTCCACCATGAAATCCAGTTTTTCCTGCTTCTCGTCGACGATATTCGACGCCTGAGCCACCCGCAGTGCTTCATTGATCTCGCGATCCGTAGCTGCCGGGCTGCCCCAAAGGATATTATCACGGATGGTTCCCTTAAACAACGTAGGTGTCTGCGGGACCATACCGACTTTATTTCTGAGCTGTTTCAGAGGATAACCCTCGATATCGCGGCCGTCGATCAGGATCATGCCGGCCGATGCGTCATAAAAACGCGGGATCATATTGACCAGAGTCGTCTTACCGGAACCGGTGCCGCCGATGATGCCGATCAGTTCGCCCTTTCTTACCTTAAACGAAATATTGGACAGAGCGTCTTCTTCCGCATCGACGTACCGCATGGAAACGTCCTTGAATTCGATCTTCGGAGCATTGGCCGCCGGGCTGGCCGGATACGTGTTGTCGTCCTTGATGGAACTCGAGAGTTCCAGGACTTCTACGATACGCTGGCCGCACGCTACCGAACGGGTAAGTGTAATGATCAGGTTTGCAAGCTTCACGAGTTCGGCCAGGATCATGGTCATGTACTGAACCAGGGCGATCAGGGACGCTGCGTCGATCGTAGCCTGTGCCGAATTGACTTTGTTGGCGCCCCACCAGAGGAGGAACATAATGCCCAGGTTAACGACCGCATAGGTAAGCGGGTTCATAAGGATGGTCCAGGTCGCAGTAGCGCGCTGGAAGCCCATCAGGCGATTACTTTCATTGTAGAACGCGGTTTTTTCGTCTTCCTCACGGTTGAACGCACGAACTACGCGAACACCTGCCAGGTTTTCGCGTGTCGACAAAAGAACGCGGTCGAACTGTTTCTGGGTGGTCTTCATGATCGGAAGCGTCTTCAGCATGATGCCGAATACGATGAACGACAGAAGAGCGATCACCAGAATAAATACGACACCCATATCACCTTGAATGGTAAATGCCATGATCATGGCACCGAATACTACAAACGGTGAACGCAGAACCAGTCGAAGCGTAAGGTTCAACGCTGTCTGAACCTGATTTACATCGTTGATCATACGAGAGATCAATGTCGATGTCCCCACTTTATCAAGTTCGTTATACGACAGATAATTGATCTGCTGGAACATATCCCTGCGCAGGGACGCTGCCATTCCGGTCGCCGCTTTTGCCGCAAAAAACTGTGCGGTAAGTGCACACGCGAGACCGATCGCGCCCAAAACCAACAGCACTACTCCCATCGCGATCATGTATCCGATCGGCTTAGACGCGTCCGTGCCTTCCTCCACAGCGTTCAGATAATCACTCACATGACGGATCACGTTCATCATGACGATAGGGATGCTGAGTTCAAAAATGGCCTCCAGTAGTTTAAATACGGGGCCGACGATGCACTCTTTTCTGTACTCTTTCAAGTACCTGATTAGTCGTTTCATTCTCCTTCTCCTAGATACACGGGCTATTAACCCAGTTTTCTACTCTTAACTATAACTCATTTCGGGCGGATTTGCAAGGCATTTTTCACATGAGTAGAACAACGTCCGCACATAATAAAACCTGCCGGACAGCTTTCGTCGCCGGCAGGTTTTATGTTTATTATCCGAAATCAGGTCAGCCCTTTGCAGGGGTATATTCCGTGTTTTCCTCTTCGACCGGTGCAGCATTCTGCGATACGGTCAGCGAGCGGATCGCGCTCATGATGGGGCGGTAAGCAACCAGGACCAGAGCGATCGCCACGCTGCCCTTCAGAAGGTTTAACGGCGCCACGCAGTAGAACACGAATTTAGTCAGGCTGTCGATCGACGGCCAGATCTCCGTACCGGCTTCCACGATCGCTTCAACCGGTGCGCCGAACATAGCAGCAAACTTCGGTATAAAATAGATCGCGTTCATCGCAGTTCCGAAGGTCGTCATGACCAGAACGCCGGCGATGCCTCCAAACAGCATGCCCTTGATATTTCTGCGGCACTGGAAGATGAACGACGCCGGAACGACCAAGGCACAGCCGACTACAAAGTTCGCGTACTCGCCGACAAACGCGGTGGAAGTAGGCTTCAGAATCAGTGCCTTCAGGATGATCTTTACAAATTCAACGACTACGCCGGAAACCGGGCCGAACGTCATGCCCGCGATGATCGCAGGAATATCAGAAAAGTCCATCTTATACATGGTGACCGGAGCGAAAAATACCGGGAACTCAAACCACATCAGTACGGCAGCGATGGCACTGAGCATGCCACAGACCGCGATGGTCAGTGTGTTCATCTTCACACGCTTCTGACCGTTCATCTTATAGGCGATCCGCTCCAACAAAAGAGACAGGACGACAAGCCCCACGGCAGTCCCGACAACGACCATAAAGAAGCCGACATTGTCGGCTACGGCCTTTCCGAATTTGGCGAAATTATTCGCCTTTCCGGCACCTTCGGCGGCTTTCTCCGCCACTACAGTTACAGCATTTTGAAACATTTTTCCTCCGATCTCGGGATCGAAACATGGAGTTGGTTTGAACGAACGTTCTGCAATTCCGGCAAAAAAATAAGTCTGCGTGAAACATATCACACAAACTTCGGGTTCGGAACAAACGCCGGGAAACCGCCGGCTGTAACGTTCGTCTTTTCTCTTCTCTCATCCAGACTTCGTGCTCTATGCACGTTACTGTCGGTTCAGGAATCACACCTGATCTGTCAGCCTCAGCCGACTCGCGGACTCTACCGCCGGTAAGGAATTTCACCTTGCCCCGAAGATAATGTAAATGATACAAGGGTCGAAAAGTTCGCAGCGCGGAAGCTTGCTTACGCGATAGCGACCTTGAGACCCGAACAAACATGAGCCGTACCGATTTCCGCAGGAAAGCGATAGGACGGCGAATGGTTGTAGGATTTCGAGAGCGCATCGCGCGGAGAAATCCGTTGTATCATAACAGATCTCCCGAA
>ONPC01000193.1 GCA_900319565.1 uncultured Eubacteriales bacterium
ATATACCGCAGCTCATGTGGACGGAGAAGTTTGAAGATCATTTTTCCGAGGAAGTAGTCGTAACGGACCATTCCTACACGAGCCCGACGGTCGCCATCGACATTCAGACCTTTACCAAAGAAAGTAAAGGGAAGACGACCCTGACCTACTACATCGCCGACATCTACGTGGCCGACATTTCCTGCTTCCGCACAGCCATGGCGGGCGACACCTACGGCGTCGGTTTCCACGAATCCGTACTGGACATGACCACGCGCAACGGCGGCATCCTCGGTATCAACGGAGATTTCTACGGCTATCAGAAGAACGGACTGGTCATTCGCAACGGCGAGCTGTACCGCTGCGATGAGACAGACAGTGAGATCTGCGTTCTGTTCTACGATGGAACCATGGAGATCTTTGGTCCGGATTACGACATTCAGGAACTGATCGCGAAGGGTGCCTATCAGGCATGGACCTTCGGACCGGCCCTGCTCGATGCGGACGGCCATGCCGTGACCGAGGTCAATGTCGGTGGTTACCTGCAAAAAAATCATCCCCGCACCGCGGTAGGCTATATCGAACCCGGTCACTACTGCTTTGCTGTTTTTGACGGCCGTCAGTCCGGCTATTCCAACGGCATCAAATTTACCGAGATGGCTTATATTATGGAGAGCTTTGGCTGTACAGCCGCCTACAACTTAGACGGCGGCAAAACCTCGGCCATGGTCTTTAACGGTTCGGTCTACGACCGCCCGGTCGACGGCGGGAGAAACTTGAGCGACTGTTTGCTGATAAGGGAGGCTGAATAAATGAAACGGTTTATACGGTACGCTTTGGCCCATATCTGCATCATAAGCGCTGTGATCTGCATCACGCTGCGCATCGTGGATGGCTTCAATCCCCGAATGCAGTTTAATGATAATCTCTTCGCAGTGATCTCAAATTACACGCTCGGTGGTTCGGCTCTGCTCCTGGGCATCCTGACCATCGTGGATCTGACACTCTCCGGAGGCAGCCCTGCTGAGGACGCAGACACCGGCGAGCCGTCGCCTGTAAAAACGGCTTCGGCCGTTACCAAAAAGAAAGCAAAGCGTCTGCCCACAAACTAAGATTAAGAGAACTATAAAAGCCGGGCCTGTGAAAAAACGAGTAATCGTTTTTTCACAGGCCCGGCTTCTGTTCGGGATGATATGGATATGTACATACCTGATCTGTCTGTCCTTTGTGCTCCTGTCGCAGGGGCGCATAACAATGACTGAATGAAAATGGGACACTATTTCTACGCGGATGGGGAGAAAAAATACGTTTTCCTATTGACATGTGTTTTTTGGGGGTGTATATAAGAAGTAGAGAGCTACTTATGAACTATAATTTTGAAACCCAAAAAACAATACAGAAAGGAGATGCTATTAAAATTGAAAAAAATATCCATGCACGTGTTATCGATGTTGCTTTTCTGGTATTGATAGATGCTACGGTATTAGCTGAAGGCGAAGATCGTGTGGATGTAATGAGGGCTCCAGTTGTAATAGATAGGGTCTATTTAACGTATGCCTCTACTTCTCCGTACAGGACGGCACTTCAATATAAAATGAATTGCTACGGTTATGCGCTACACGTATTTGCACAGAATTCCGGTAGCCAAAATGCTCCGTATAAGCAACAACCCGGAGAGTTTGCCCGAGATAATCAAACATTTCAAAACTTAGAGGATGATTATGACTCTATATGTTACAGTTCAACTGCTACAGGAAGTGGAATGCTGAATTTTATCGAAGGAAGGATGTTTGCAGACTTTCAATCTCTGAATACTTATGATGGAGCAGAGTGGTCTATTCAGCAGACTACTTTGAGTGCACCGGTTCCATCCGGATATCGTAAAATTGCATTGACAGTATGGACTGGATGGGATTATCATTTTTATGTCAGACATAGCGATGGAACATGGTCTCATAAGATGGGTGAGGATGCAATATCGACGAAGTCCATAGATACCAATGTAACTATTACAGACAGTAATATTGCATCGTGTGTTATTGAAGGTGGTTATGATAATGGTGTAAGATACTATTTGATTGGAAAATCATCGATAGCTGATTATCCGCACAATGGCGGACAAGCCCCCACGAGTTTGTATTCTTCTACATCATTTAATGATCGTGCCGGCGAAGAAGTGAAAAAAGCAACTCGTATCACAGGAAGTTCTCAACTGTGCCACTTTGATTATCCTTTGGATACTGATTATTATGAATTTATTCCCGTGGTTTCCGGAACTTATAATATTACTACATCTCTGAACTACGGATCCTATGATACCGATATAGTAGTCTACAACAGTAATAACACTGTGCTAGCATCCGATTATTCAGTTGGCAATGCTAATATAAGCATTTCTCTTACTGCCGGCCAGAAATATTACATTAAAGTTACCGATGGAAATCACTCCATCGCATATTATACACTTTACTATACTCATTAAAATCGGAGGTGATTATCATGAATAATAAAAGAAAACGAATTTGGATCAGCTTGATTTGTTTACTACTGGTAGTGACCGGCGGAGTGGTTTATGCAGCATCCTCAGGATTGTTTTCGGACAGTGGAAAGGAATTGGGCCCGGAAGACGGAGAGGAATATGTTAAGGCGATTGAATCCCGAAAGGCAGCCATAACCGGTGTAACAGTTCCGGAAATCGAAACATCTCCATATGAGAAGTATATTGGGGATTCCCGGATCATAAAAGACCGTCAGCATGGAATTGAGAGCAATTATATCAAACAGATCCTGATCTTGGAAAATAAAATCCCTGCGAAAGCTCCGTACTTATCAAAGGAAAAAGCAATCGCGATTTGTAATGGGCTAAAAGATCTTCCGAAAAACGAAGGAGAATGTCAGTTAGCCATTATGGATGCATTTAATGAAGTAGCGTTGGCGCCGGATTTTAAGGGCGGCAGCGGAAGGACCAGGATCATTTATTATACGGATGAAACACACAGCAAAGCTGTCTTCATCACCGGTTTTTCCGTGCGATATATAGACTATGATATATCCGAAACAGCGTCCGAGCTCCTGTTTCAGGCATTTGATTAACAAGGTGTAACAGACTGTCGACGTTAACAAGAAGTCGGGCCACTGAGTAAAAAACTCAGTGGCCCGTTTATTTCTGTTCGGGATGATATGGATCCGTCCCGTAGGATATGATCATTTGCGTGCGTACATTAGTTGTGATAGAGATTCTTCGACTGATACACCGGTTCGCTGGTCAGGTTCACGCCGAGTTTTCTAAAGACATTGACGTCGACCTGAGACAGAATGACGCTGGTGTGGACCTCCGCACCCTTCAGGTTCTGCAGCTGAGCCATGGCCAGACGCGCGGTCTCGTCGGTAGCAGCGCAGATGGAAAGGGCGATCAGGATCTCATCCGTATGCAGACGCGGGTTTCGGTTCCCGAGGTGGTTCACCTTCAGGTTCTGGATGGGTTCGATGATGGTCGGAGAGATAAGCTTGATCTCATCGTCGATTCCGGCCAGTGTCTTCAGCGCATTCAGAAGCAGTGCGGACGATGCGCCCAGCAGCTCGCTGGTCCGTCCGGTGATGATGCGTCCATCCGGAAGTTCCATCGCTGCTGCGGGGAGTCCGGTCGTTTCCGCCTTCATGAGGCATGCGCCTACGACCTTTCGGTCTGCGGTGGTGATCCCGGCCTGCTTCATCAGCAGTTCGATCTTCATGACCTCTTCCTGATCTGCCAGTCCCTTACGCTTCTGACACAGGGTCGCGTAGTAACGGCGAATGATCTCCTGACAGGCAGCCTCACGGGTGACTTCATCATCGATGATACCGTAGCCGGCCATGTTGACGCCCATATCGGTCGGGGATTTGTATGGAGACTGCCCCATGATCTGCTCGAACATTGCGTTCAGCACGGGGAATATCTCTACGTCGCGGTTGTAGTTGATGGTGGTCTCACCATAAGCTTCCAGATGGAAGGGGTCGATCATATTGACATCGTTTAAGTCCGCGGTAGCTGCCTCGTAAGCGAGGTTCACCGGATGCTTCAGCGGGATGTTCCAGATAGGAAACGTCTCGTACTTCGCATAACCGGCACGGATGCCGCGCTTGAAGTCGTGGTACAGCTGGGACAGACATGTCGCCATCTTACCGCTGCCGGGACCCGGTGCGGTGACCACGATCAGGGAACGTGTCGTTTCGACATAATCGTTGCGGCCGTAACCGTCATCGCTGACGATGAACGGAATGTTGGCGGGATATCCCGGGATGGGATAGTGGCGGTAGACCTTCATGCCGAGGGCTTCCAGACGCTTCTGGTAAGCGATCGCGGAAGGCTGGCCGGCAAACTGCGTCAGAACGACGCTGCCCACATACAGGCCGTAGCCGCGGAAGGCATCGATCAAACGGAGCACATCCATGTCATAGGTGATGCCCAGGTCGCCGCGGACCTTGTTTTTCTCGATGTCGCCTGCGTTGATGACGATGACGATCTCCGCATCGTCCTTCAGTTTGGAGAGCATGGAGATCTTGCTGTCCGGACGGAAGCCGGGCAGAACGCGGGAAGCGTGGAAGTCATCGAACAGCTTTCCGCCGAACTCCAGGTAGAGCTTTCCGCCGAACGCGGCAATGCGCTCCTGGATCTTTTCGGACTGCAACGTTATATATTTCTGTTGGTCAAAACCGATTTTTTGCATGGAGTGATCCTCAATTAGTCGTCGATCTTCTGTTTGCCGAGCATTGCACGAACTTTGAGAGAAAGTCCGAACAGGTTGATGAAGCCTTCCGCGTCGTGGTGATCGTACAGATCGCCGGTGGTGAAGGAAGCGAGCGACTCACTGTACAGGCTGTACGGGGAGGTTGTGCCCTGCTTGATGATATTTCCCTTATAGAGCTTTACCTTTACCTCACCGGTCACGTACTTCTGGGAAGTCTTGATGAATGCTTCCAGATCCTCACGAAGCGGTGTGAACCACTTTCCTTCGTATACCAGATCTGCGAAACGAGCGCTGACGATCTTCTTGAAAGCAAAGGTGTCGCGGTCGTGGATCAGTTCCTCAAGCTGTGCGTGTGCCTCCATCAGGATGGTTCCGCCGGGGGTCTCGTAAACGCCGCGGGACTTCATGCCTACGACACGGTTCTCAACGATATCCACGATGCCGATGCCGTGCTTGCCGCCGATGGCATTGAGCTTCTTGATGATCTCGGAAACCTTCATCTTCTCACCGTTGAGGGCTACCGGAACACCGGCTTCAAAGGAGATGGAGATCGTCTCGCCCTCATCCGGAGCGTGCTCAGGATAGGTGCCCAGAACCAGAAGGTGCTCGTAGTTCGGAGCATTGGCCGGATCCTCGAGTTCCAGACCTTCGTGGCTGATGTGCCACAGGTTGCGGTCACGGCTGTAGCTGGAGTCGGTAGAGAACGGAAGCTTGATTCCGTGTGCTTCACAGTATTTGATCTCGTCTTCACGGGAGGACATTTTCCAGGTGTCACTGCAGCGCCACGGGGCAATGATCTTCAGATCCGGAGCCAGAGCCTTGATGCCCAGCTCGAAACGAACCTGGTCGTTACCCTTACCGGTAGCGCCGTGGCAGATCGCAACAGCGTTTTCCTTGCGCGCGATCTCGACCAGCTTCTTTGCGATGAGCGGTCTGGCCATGGAGGTACCCAGAAGGTATTTGTTTTCATAAACGGCGTTCGCCTGAACGCAGGGAACGATGTAATCGTCGCAGAACTCATCTACGACATCCAAAATGTAAAGCTTCTCGGCGCCGGAGTACTTCGCACGGGCCTCCAGGCCGTCGAGCTCGTTACCCTGACCGACATCGATGCAGCAGCAAATTACTTCATAATCATAGTTTTCCTTTAACCACGGGATGATGGCGGTGGTGTCCAATCCGCCGGAATATGCAAGAATAACTTTATCCTTCATATGCGTCCTCCTATATGTGCATATTTCGTCTCATTTGAGACCTCGTTCAACGCATCCCATTATACACCTGAAGCCTTTGAAATACAAGCCTTTTCGCGGAATAAAAAACAAAAGACTTGTTAAATCGGCTGCATGGTGGTATACTTACAGAGTATGTGCTGGCAGCGCCGACTTAAGGGGGAAACGACGCCGCTTTGCCGACAGGAGGATTTTCTACATGAATAACAATAACAACGGTGAAAAGGGAGACCGCAGCCAGGAGGAACGCGCCAGAGAGTTTGAGCGCATCCTGGAGCAGCAGGAACAGGCGGCTTCCCAAACGGGCGCCAAGAGACGATCCGGCAGCACCGAGCGAATACATGCACGCAGACGTATGACGGGAAGCGGAGCGTCCCACACCGTATCGCGTGGCAGAAAAGCAAAACAGAGGAAAAGAAGGAGATGGATCCGGAGGATCATCATTACGATCATGATTCTGATCGCGATCGTGGTTCTCTGCTTCTTCCTGTTGAAGGCGGTCATCCGTTATTTCGCAGGAAAACTCACCTATGAGGATCCGCTCTCGGTTTCGACGTTGGCGCCGGATGCGACCTTGAACGATGATGAAGAAGGACCCGAGTCTACGGCAGAACCGATCACGGACTCCCCGTCAAAGGATATAGCTGAGCTGCAGAGCCAGATCGACATCATCCTGCGGCGCGAGACGACGGAGGCACCGGAGGAGACCTTCGGAGGCAAACCGACCGAGACGCAGGAGCCGACGGAGGCTCCGGAGATCAAAAAAGAAGGCATCATCAATATCCTGCTTCTGGGTATCGATGCCCGCGCGAACCTGAACGGACGCGCAGATGCTATCATAATCCTGACCATTAACGAAAAACAAAAGAAGATCTACATGACCAGTATCATGCGTGATGTGTATGTAGCTATCCCGGGCCGTGGCGGTGACCGTATCAATTCCGCCTATGCGTTCGGCGGCGCGCCGCTTTTGATCGACACGATCGAGGCGAATTTCGGCGTCCGGATCGATTACTACGCCCGTGTAGACTTCCTGTCCTTTATTATCGGCGTAGACGCGGTCGGGGGTGTAGACCTTACGATCTCGGAAGAAGAACGCCACTGGATCAATGAATATCTCAACGAGATCAACGGTCTGTATGGTCGTGAGGCGTACGTGGATAAACTGAAGGAAGATGAGATCGGCGATCTTCACCTGAATGGCCCTCAGGCACTGGCTTACGCCCGCATCCGTTATGTCGGATCCGACTACGCGAGAACGCAGCGCCAGAGAAATGTCATCAATGCAGCGGTCAGACAGTTAAAGAGCAGACCCATCCCGGACATCATTGACTGTTTAAATACGATCCTGCCGCTGATCACAACGAATATCCCCGCGGATACGATCGCGGATCTGGCATGGAGTGCGCCGGCTTTCTTCAAGTACGATATTATAGAGAAAAGAATACCGGACGGTGGTACCGGTAAGGCCATGACCATCGATAAAAAACAGGTGATCAGTGTGGACTTTGATATCAATTCAAAACTGATACAGGATATTGTCAGCGGAGCCTATGAGGAGTAGCAACGGAGGTTTTTATGGAACGTAAGAGCGCTTGGAAGCGATACAACGAGGAACAACTGAATGATCTGGAGCAGTTTGCCGCAGATTATAAGGAATTCATCACCGAGTGTAAGACGGAGAGGGAATGTGTGAACCGCGCCGTCTCCATGGCAAAGGTCTGCGGGTTTAAGAACCTGCAGGAGGTTATTGCCCGCGGGGAGGTTCTGGTCCCCGGCGACCGGGTCTACAGCGTGCAGATGGGTAAGCAGATCATGCTGGCGGTCATTGGCCGTGAGCCCATCGAGAAGGGTATGCGCATCATCGGCGCGCACATTGACTCGCCGCGCATGGATATCAAGCAGAACCCGCTGTATGAGGCTGGGAAGATGGCATACATGGACACGCATTATTACGGCGGCATCAAGAAGTATCAGTGGGTGACACTGCCGCTGGCCCTGCACGGCATCGTCTGCAAGAAGGATAAGAGCGCAGTCAGTCTGTCCATCGGCGAGGATCCCGAGGATCCCGTATTTTGCGTGAGCGACCTTCTGATCCATCTGGCGGCTGACCAGATGTCGAAGCCCGCATCCCAGGCCATTGAGGGCGAAAAACTGGATATTCTGATCGCAGGTCGCCCGAAGATCAACATTTCTTCGGATAAAGACGACTCGAAAGAGGATAAAGACAAAGAAAAAGAGAACGTGAAGAGTTTCGTTCTGGATAAGCTCCGCGACATCGGTATCGACGAGGCGGATTTCCAGTCGGCGGAACTGGAAGTGGTTCCGGCAGGCCCCGCGCGGGATCTGGGACTGGATCGCAGCATGATCATAGGCTACGGCCATGATGATCGTTCCTGCGCATATCCGACACTTATGGCACTCCTTCATATGGACACACCGCGGTACACTTCCGTGGGACTTCTGGTCGATAAAGAGGAGATCGGCAGCGTCGGCGCGACCGGCATGCACTCGAGGTATTTCGAGAACATGGTCGCTGAGATGATCAACTGCATGACTGACTACACCGATCTGAAGCTGCGCCGTGCCATGATGAACTCGAAGATGCTGTCCTGTGACGTCAGCGCCGGATACGATCCGCTGTACGCCGCGGCGTTTGAAAAGAAAAACGCCGCTCACATGGGTTGCGGCGTGGTATTCAATAAATTTACCGGTTCCCGCGGAAAGAGCGGTTCGAACGACGCAAACGCCGAGTTCATCGCCGACATTCGCGCGGCTCTCGACACCGCCGGCGTCACCTACCAGACCGCCGAACTGGGTCGGGTCGATGAAGGCGGCGGCGGAACCATCGCCTACATTATGGCAAACTACGGCATGCAGGTCATTGACTGCGGCGTTCCCGTACTCAGCATGCACGCACCGTGGGAAGTCATCAACAAAGCCGACCTCTACGAAGCAATGCGTTGCTATGAGGCGTTCTTGGACCTGTAATGATACTAGGCTCGAAAAGTCCCGCGCGGGCATGCTTGCATGCACGAAGCGGACCTTGAGAGCCGAACAAACATGAGCCGAACCGATTTCCGAAGGAAAGCGAAAGGGCGGCGAATGTTTGTAGGATCGTGGGAGTTCGAAGAACGGAACGATCCGTAGTATCATTACAAAACAGATAGCTCGAAAAGTCCCGCGCGGGCATGCTTGCATGCACGAAGCGGACCTTGAGAGCCGAACAAACATGTTTTTTATCAGGCGTTCACAGTTTTTCGGGCTGTGAACGCCTTTTTTTGTGCACATTGACGGGGGTTTTTGAAATTCATGTAAAAAGCACCCTGAAAACCCACAAAAAAGCGCCCGAAAGCGGGCGATTCTTCTAGTTGCACGACGGCAAATTATCGATTACAATACAACCGACGGATCGAGGAAGGCCGGGGCCTTCGTGAGCGTTACCGGAGGGCGCGGATCGGTCTGTCGGAGGGAATACATGTGAGGGCTCGAAGGGTTTCGGGTCCGCAACGAGAAAAGAGGTGTTACATGAATATGCTTAGAGATTTTTTAGCATGCAGAAACAACGAAGAGAGATTTGAAATGTTTAACAAGACATTCGCTTTCCAGTGGTCTGACTCGGAGATGGAGGCGCTGTACCGCATCCTGAACCTCGGAGAGGTTGACGAGACCATGACTGCCAGAGAGAAGTATCAGGTCGTATACGATGCTCTGAAGGAAAGAAAGGCTGCATAAATGCATTGGCCGGTTCTTTGTGAAACTGCCAAACCAATCATAAGAAAAGGGCCTGCGAAAAACGAGAAATCGTTTTTCGCAGGCCCTTTTTATGTACAGGAATTCAACTTCCCCCGATTACATCACGCCTTTGCAGTAGTTAAGCAGGCAAGCCGGCTAACAGAGGCGGGATATATGCACCTAAGATTAGCTGTTTACTCTTCTCAGCCTCAAAAGTAGATCAACCGGTTATCAAAACGCCTATGCTGCGGTAGAATCTTGCTTCAAAACATGTGCCTGCTTCAGGCTGTAGAGGATGACCGCCGCGATCACCGCGCCGCCGACCGTTGAGATCAGGAACGGGACGATGTAAACGTAAAATGCGAGCGTAGAGATATCCTTGCCCATCAGGAGGATAGCTACCGGGTAGGCGCAGAGTCCGCCAATCACGCCGGTGCCGAATACCTCGCCGATCAGCGTCAGCGGAAGGTTTTTCGTCTTCTTATACAGGATGCCGCACAGAAGGGCGCCGCACATGCTGCCGGGAAATGCGAGCAGTGTGCCGAGTCCGGTGATGTTCCGGATAAAGGATGCGGCGAATGCTACGCCGACACCGTAAGCCGGCCCCAGAAATACCGCGCACAAAATGTTGATCAGGTGCTGGACCGGCGCGCATTTGCTGCCGAAAACGGGAAACGATACGAGACTTCCGACGACGGCTACGGCGCAGAACATGCCGGCCATGGTCAGTTTGATTGTTTTGTTGTTCATTTATTATCTCCTTTGAAATCGATGGAAACGGCTGTAGTTACAAAGCAGCGCTTCCTGATAATGGGTCTGCAAGGCAGGCCATACCATTCACGCGGATCCGTGGATCCACATGGAAGTTCGGTCGATGCTTACTGGCATCCTCTCACGCCGGAACACGGCTTCCCATCGCTGCTGATACAAGACGCAGGGCGCTCCCCC
>ONPC01000109.1 GCA_900319565.1 uncultured Eubacteriales bacterium
GCACGGTTCAGCATGACCGGATGCTCTGTGATGACATCCTCGAGGACGTCCCAGACTTCCGTCTCCAGTCTCTCGACCATCTTCTTCGCGCTCTTGATGTTGTGTGCGGAGCCGTTCTTAACCAGTTCCTTCATAACGAAGGGCTTAAACAGCTCGATCGCCATCTCCTTCGGGAGACCGCACTGGTAGATCTTAAGTTCAGGACCTACGACGATAACGGAACGGCCGGAATAGTCGACACGCTTACCGAGGAGGTTCTGACGGAAACGTCCCTGCTTACCTTTGAGCATTTCGGACAGAGACTTCAGCGTACGGTTACCGGAGCCGGTTACCGGACGGCCACGGCGGCCGTTATCGATCAGGGCGTCCACAGCCTCCTGAAGCATACGCTTCTCGTTGCGGACAATGATCTCCGGCGCGTGCAGCTCCAAAAGCTTAGCGAGACGGTTGTTACGGTTAATGATACGACGGTACAGGTCGTTTAAGTCAGAGGTAGCGAAACGACCGCCGTCGAGCTGTACCATAGGACGCAGATCCGGTGGAATGACCGGAATGCAGTCGAGAATCATCCACTCCGGTTTATTTCCGGAGTTGCGGAATGCCTCTACGACCTCGAGGCGCTTCATGATACGCGCTCTCTTCTGGCCGCTCGCATGAACAACTTCGTTGCTCAGTTCTTCCGCTTCCTGATCCAGGTCGATCTCCGCCAGAAGCTTTTTGATCGCCTCGGCGCCCATTTCGGCCTTAAACGCGTTGCGTCCGTACATTTCTACATGGTCCATGTACTCCTGCTCGGAGAGCACCTGCTTTTTAACCAAGTCGGTCTCACCGGGATCCAGCACGATGTAGGATGCAAAGTATAAAATTTTATCGAGGTTCTTCGGGGAAACATCCAGAAGCAAGCCCATGCGGCTCGGGATACCCTTGAAGTACCAAATATGCGATACAGGCGCTGCCAGTTCGATGTGTCCCATACGCTCACGACGTACGTTGGACTTCGTTACCTCAACACCGCAGCGATCACAGATCACGCCCTTATAGCGGATCTTCTTGTATTTACCGCAATGACATTCCCAGTCCTTATTCGGTCCGAAAATCTTCTCACAGAACAAGCCATCAACTTCCGGCTTCAGCGTTCTGTAGTTAATGGTCTCCGGCTTTGTGACCTGGCCTTTGGACCACTCTCTGATCTTCTCCGGCGAAGCAAGTCCGATGCGGATCGCATCAAATGTCATCGTCTGATATGTCTCGTTTTCCATTTCAGGCATGGTGGCTGTCCTCCCTACTCAAAATCGTCTTCTGAATCATCAAAACCTTCATCTTCGAATTCGTCGTCATCGTCGAACTCATCTTCGTCGGACGCGTCTTCCAGTTCGCCCTGAATATTGAAGCGCTGTGTCTGGAAACCGCCGGCTGCGAAGTCGCGGCTGTTCTCGCGATACCTCGTGTCGCCTTCCATTACCGAACGGAAGTCCTGATTGAATTCGCTGGTGTCCATGATCTTGACTTCGGTGTTATCATCGCGGAGAACACGTACGTCCAGACCCAGGGACTGGAGTTCCTTGATCAGAACCTTAAACGACTCGGGAATGCCGGCCGAAGGAATGTTGAGGCCCTTGATGATCGCCTCGTAGGTCTTTACACGGCCGATGATATCATCGGATTTAACCGTCAGGATCTCCTGCAAGGTGTATGCGGCGCCGTAAGCCTCGAGCGCCCAAACCTCCATTTCACCGAAACGCTGGCCGCCGAACTGTGCTTTACCACCGAGCGGCTGCTGGGTAACCAGTGAGTAAGGACCTGTGGAACGTGCATGGATCTTATCGTCTACCAGGTGGTGCAGTTTCAGGTAGTTCATGTGGCCGATGGTTACCGGGCTGTCGAACATTTCGCCGGTGCGGCCGTCACGAAGCTGAACTTTACCGTCACGGGAGATCGGAACGCCCTTCCAGAGCTCTCTGTGCTCCAGATGGGAACCGAGGTAATCCATGACCTCTTTATTCAGTGTGTCCTTATATTTCTTCTGGAAGTCTTCCCACTCGGTGTTGACATAATCATTTGCCAGCTCCAGAGTGTCCATAATGTCAATTTCGTTTGCACCGTCGAATACCGGTGTGGAGATATCGAAGCCGAGCGCCTTTGCAGCCAGCGAGAGGTGGATCTCAAGAACCTGACCTACGTTCATTCGGGAAGGAACGCCGAGCGGGTTCAGCACGATATCAAGCGGACGGCCGTTCGGAAGGAAAGGCATGTCCTCAACGGGAAGTACACGGGAAACGACACCCTTGTTACCATGACGACCAGCCATCTTATCACCGACGGAGATCTTTCTCTTCTGGGCAATGTAGATGCGAACCGTCTTCGTTACGCCCGGTGACAGGTCGTCGCAGTTCTCACGGGTGAATACCTTTGCGTCAACGACGGTACCGTAAGCGCCGTGCGGAACTTTCAGGGAAGTGTCACGAACTTCGCGCGCCTTCTCACCGAAGATGGCGCGAAGGAGTCTTTCCTCTGCGGTAAGCTCGGTCTCGCCCTTCGGGGTAACCTTACCTACCAGAATGTCTCCGGCACGAACCTCGGCGCCGATGCGGATGATACCGTTTTCATCCAGGTCCTTCAGAGCTTCATCGCCCACGCCCGGAACGTCACGGGTGATCTCCTCGCTTCCGAGCTTGGTCTCACGTGCTTCGGTCTCGTATTCTTCGATATGAATGGATGTGTAAACATCATCCTGAACCAGTTTCTCACTGAGCAGAACGGCATCCTCGTAGTTGTAGCCTTCCCAGGTCATGAAACCGATGAGAGGGTTCTTACCGAGGGCGATCTCACCGTTGCAGGTGGAAGGTCCGTCGGCGAGCACGTCGCCGGCTTCTACATGGTCGCCCGCAAATACGATGGGACGCTGATTGTAGCAGTTGCTCTGGTTGCTTCTCTTGAACTTCTGGAGCATGTACTTCTCGACTTCACCGTCCGAATCTCTGCGGAGAGTGATCATCTCGGAAGACGAACGCTCGATCACGCCGGCGCTCTTCGAAACGACGCAAACACCGGAGTCAACGGCTGCCTTGTGCTCCATACCTGTACCGATGGCCGGAGATTCGGTCACCATAAGCGGTACGGCCTGACGCTGCATGTTCGAACCCATGAGGGCACGGTTCGCATCGTCGTTCTGCAGGAACGGGATCATGGATGTCGCAACGGAGAACAGCATCTTCGGGGACACGTCCATACGGTCTACGTTCTTACGGTTGATCTGAATGGTATCCTCACGCCAACGGCCGGATACGTTTTTATTGATGAAATGGCCTTCCTCATCGAGGGGCTCATTCGCCTGTGCTACGAAGTAATCGTCCTCTTCGTCCGCGGTCAGATACTCGATCTGGTCGGTTACGACAGGATTCTCCGGATCGGACTTATCTACGATACGGTACGGAGCTTCAACGAAGCCGTACTCGTTGATGCGCGCGTAGGATGCCAGAGAGTTGATCAGACCGATGTTCGGGCCTTCAGGGGTCTCAATGGGGCACATACGACCGTAGTGGGTGTAGTGTACGTCGCGGACCTCGAAACCTGCACGGTCACGGGACAGACCGCCGGGACCGAGCGCTGACAGACGACGCTTATGTGTAAGCTCTGCCAGAGGGTTATTCTGATCCATGAACTGGGACAGCTGGGAGCTTCCGAAGAATTCCTTCACTGCCGCGGTCACGGGCTTGATGTTGATCAGGGACTGCGCAGTCAGTTCGTCGTTGGACTGTGTAGCCATACGCTCACGTACGACACGCTCCATACGGGAGAAACCGATGCGGTACTGGTTCTGCAGCAGCTCGCCGACAGCACGGATACGACGGTTACCCAGATGGTCAATGTCGTCCTTCTTACCGATGCCATACTCGAGATGCATGCAATAGTTAATGGAAGCAAAGATATCTTCCGGAGTTACGTGCTTCGGAACCAGACGGGACAGGTTCTGCTTAACGGTCTCCATGAGTTCTTCGCCTTCAAGGCCCATAGCCAGGATCTCCTGCAGGACCGGATAGTAAACTTTCTCGGTGATGCCTGCCTCGGCAGCATCGAACGGCAGATACTTATTCGGATCTACCATCATGTTGGAGAGGATCTTTACCTTCTTCTCCTCACCGTGCTCCTCGGTCTTAACATATACATAAGGAACGCCGGCATCCTGCAGAGCTTCTGCGGAATTACGGGTCAGAACGGTTCCTGCCTCTGCCAGAACCTCGCCTGTGGTCTGGTCAATAACGTCCTCAGCGAGAACCTGCTCTGCCAGACGGAAGCGGAAGTTGAGTTTCTTATTAAACTTATAACGTCCTACCTTCGCGAGATCGTAACGACGTACGTCGAAGAGCATACCGCGAAGCAGTGAATCCGCGCTGTCTACGCTGAGCGGCTCACCCGGACGAATCTTCTTATACAGTTCGAGAAGGCCACGCTCACGAGAGTCGGAAGGATCCTTCTCGAAGGTAGCCAGGAGTTTCGGCTCCGGTCCGAACATCTCGAGGATCTCCTCGTTGGTGCCTACGCCGAGCGCACGCAAAAAGCACGTAACGGGAACTTTACGGGTACGGTCCACACGTACATAGAATACGTCGTTGGAATCCGTCTCGTACTCCAACCATGCACCACGGTTCGGGATCACCTGAGACGTGAATAACGGCTTACCTGCCTTATCTTTTGTTATATCGTAGTAGATGCCCGGGGAACGAACCAACTGGCTTACGATAACACGCTCAGCGCCGTTGATCACGAACGAACCGGTATCATTCATCAAGGGGAGGTCACCCATGTATACGGAATTGACCGTAACGAGAGGCTTGTTTCCATCTTCGTCGATGTGCTCCAGACTTACGTCTACACGAAGCGGTACGGAATATGTTGCATCACGCTCCTTACACTCATCGATCGTATATTTTATATCCTCATAGCAAAGCCGGAAGTCACCGAAGATCAGTTTTAACTTTCCGCCGTGGTCCTCGATCGGCGAAATGTCGCGGAATACTTCTGCCAGGCCTTCCTTGATAAACCAGTTATAGGAATCCTTCTGGATCTCTATGAAATTCGGCATATCAAGAACATCCTTCTGTCTCGAATAACTCATTCTTACGTTCTTACCCGATTTTATCGGTCGAAATCTGTTTTTCTCCATGGACGTCTTTACCCCTGCTTTTCATAAAAAATAGGTGCATTTCGGGATGAAAGGCACGCGTTTTTCCTAAAAAAGCGCATAATAGTGCCTATGCATCCATGATAATGCACCGACCATCATATCATATATCTGTCAAGATGTCAATCATTTTTTTAAAGTTCGATATCATTAAAATAAAAACGCAAACCGCCCGTCATTGTGCATTCACACAATAACAGGCGGAGCTTTCAGATGTGAAAACCCGCTTGCGGGTCATTCAATATCTTACCATTAAACCAGCTCAAGAAGAACTTCCATCGCTGCATCACCCTTACGCTGACCGATCTTTACGATACGGGTGTAACCGCCGTTGCGGTTAGCGTACTTCGGAGCGATGTCATCGAACATCTTTGCGGGCATATCGATAACCTTGGTGCCCTTCTTCTTTCCTGCTGCTTCTGCCGGAGTAGATGTAACCTTGGTAAATACCTTCAGCATCTGTCTTCTGGCATGCAGTCTGGAAGCCTTATCCTTCTTGATCTCTTTTGTTACGTCATCGAATACGGTAACCTTCTTGCCGTCAACTACCTGCTTAACGTTCTTGCCGTCTTTATCCTTGCGGGGAACCTTGGTGGTAACGGTCACGGTCTCGTAATTATCTCTTTCCTTAACGGCCAGAGCGATAATTCCTTCAGCGATCTTCTGAACTTCCTTAGCCTTAGCCTCGGTGGTCACGATCTTACCGCGATACAAAAGGTTGGTTACCTGATTTCTGAGCAGCGCCTTTCTCTGGCTGCTGGTTCTGCTGAGTTTTCTATAACCTGCCATTGTAATTTAACCTCCATGTCAACTGCGCTGTCACAGCGCGTATCGCACATGTACTTTGTACACAAGCGTATGTCTAACGTGCTTTAGTCCTCACCGGAATTGAGCTTCAAACCGAGTTCTTCGAGTTTCGCCAGAACTTCCTCGAGGGACTTGCGGCCCAGGTTGCGGACCTTCATCATATCCTCGGGTGTGCGGTTTGTAAGTTCTTCCACCGTGTTGATGCCCGCTCTCTTCAAGCAGTTGTAAGCACGAACGGATAACTCCAACTCGTCAATGTTCATTTCCAGAACTTTAACTTTTTCATTGCTCTCAGGCTCGACCATGATGTCCATGGACTTGGTGTTCTCTGAGAGGTCGATAAACAAATTCAGATGTTCGCTGAGAACCTTCGCCGCAAGGCTGATCGCGTCCTCCGGAGCAAGCGTTCCGTTGGTGTAAACGTCCAATGTAAGCTTGTCGTAATCCGTAACCTGACCTACACGCGTATCCTCAACGGACATGTTCACGCGCTCGATCGGGGTGTAGATGGAATCTACGGCGATCACGCCGATACCGGAGTTCTGCTTATTCTTCTCTGCGCTGACATAGCCTCTGCCCTTCGTTACGGTAAGTTCCATGAACAAACGTGTATCCTTACCGCCGCTTAAGTGGGCAATAACGGCATCCTTGTTAACGATCTCGATCTCGGAACCGAACTGGATGTCTGCCGCTGTTACAACGCACTCGCCCTCAGCCTCAACGTATCCGACGATCGGATCCGTGAAATCGCTGTTGGCGCGAATAGCCAGACTCTTGATATTCAAAATGATCTCCGTTACATCCTCTTTAACGCCGGGGATGGAACTGAATTCATGCTTAACGCCGTCGATCTTTACGGAGCTTACTGCAGCGCCGGGAAGGGAAGACAGCATGATTCTTCTGAGCGAATTGCCGAGTGTAGTTCCGTAACCTCTCTCGAGAGGCTCAACTACAAACTTGCCGTATTTCTTATCTTCGGATAACTCAACGATTTCAATCTTTGGCTTTTGAAAATCCAACATATGATTAAGCCCTCCTTTAGCGGGAATACCATGTGTGTCGCCTCCGAATAACCGGGATTTCGGCTGCCTGCCGCGCCCAAAACAAGCGCGGTCAGGAAGCGAACTCGTTTATTATTTGGAGTACAACTCGACTATAAGCATCTCATCAACGGGAACGTCGATCATTTCTCTCGACGGTAACGACTTAACTACGCCGCTCAAAGCCTCCTGATTCGCCTCAAGCCACTCCGGTACCATTCTGGAACCGGTGGTCTCAAGGATGCTCTTATATCTCTGAGAATCCTTCGCCTTCTCTACGATCTCGATCGTATCGCCGGCACTGATCAGATAGGAAGGGATGTTGATGACCTTGCCGTTAACTGCAACATGCTTGTGGTCAACGATCTGTCTCGCTTCCATTCTGGTTCTTGCAAAGCCAAGTCTGAAGATGACGTTGTCGAGTCTGCGCTCGAGGAGGATCATCAGGTTCTCACCGACCATACCTCTCATCTTGCTGGCTTTTGTATAGTAATTTCTAAAAGGTTTTTCCAACACACCGTAGATGAACTTAGCCTTCTGCTTTTCACGAAGCTGCTGGCCGTACTCGCTCATCTTTCTGTTGGCTCTCTTCAGGGTTCTTTTTGACTTCTTGTCAATACCCAGGAAAACAGGGTCAAGATCTAACGATCTGCATCTCTTTAAAACTGGAACTCTATCGACTGCCACTGTAGCACCTCCTAATTAAACTCTTCTGCGTTTGGGTGGACGACAACCATTGTGAGGAACAGGAGTCACATCACGAATGCTTGTTACCTCGATACCACACGCCGCAAGCGCGCGGATCGCTGCTTCTCTACCGGAACCGGGTCCTTTTACCATAACATCTACAGACTTTAATCCATGCGGAATTGCTGCTTTTGCAGCAGTTTCAGCTGCCATCTGAGCTGCATAAGGAGTAGATTTCCTTGAACCTCTAAAGCCAAGCCCGCCGGCACTCGCCCATGAAATGGCGTTGCCCTGGGTATCCGTCAACGTAACGATGGTATTGTTGAAAGATGCCTGGATGTGCGCTTGTCCTCGTTCAACGTTTTTCTTAACACGCTTTTTTGTCACCTTTTTTGCTGACACATTCTTAGCCATATTACAAACTAACCTCCCTTATGGGTCCTTTCTTAAAGATTTACTTCTTCTTGTTAGCCACTGTCTTCTTCGGGCCTTTTCTGGTTCTGGCGTTGGTCTTAGTCTTCTGACCACGAACCGGCAAGCCCTTTCTGTGGCGAATTCCTCTGTAACATCCGATCTCTTGCAATCTCTTGATGTTCAGCGCTACCTCACGTCTGAGATCACCTTCTACAACCTGTGTAGCATCGATGACGTCACGGATGCGGGCAACTTCGTCGTCCGTCAGATCCTTCACGCGGGTATCAGGATTTACATTCGCCTGCGCGAGGATACGATTAGAGCTTACTCTTCCGATACCGTAGATGTAAGTCAGACCGATCTCAACACGCTTCTCTCTGGGTAAATCTACACCTGAAATACGAGCCATGTGTGTACCTCCATCTTTCAAATTTAGTAGTTCTTGCTGCCTGCGATGCAGGCGCTGTGTCCGTTTTTACGGGCAATGTTTTGCACAGCATTCACTGCACATATAAACCGAGCCGACCGCTAAGTCCGCCCGCGATACCGCGGATCGCTCCGCCGGGATCTTCATGAAACTAAAATCAACCCTGTCTCTGCTTATGCTTAGGGTTCTCGCAAATAATACGAATGCTGCCTTTTCTCTTAATTACTTTGCACTTCTCGCAAATAGGCTTTACAGATGCTCTTACTTTCACAGCGACATCCTCCTTTCGTCCTGATCCGTCCGTATAACGGACGTTAATCCGCTTTCCGGCAAGCCGAAAAGCCATGATCAATTTGCGCCACGCTGCTGACCCCGGCACGCGGGATTTCCGGTCAAAGGGGACACTATCCCCCTCTCAGACTCGAACAGCGTTATCTATCATACCACACACAAAATTGCTTTGTCAAGCAAAACTTTCCGGAATTTCGAAGTCTTATTTCTCTCTCCAGATGATTCTGCCCTTGGACAAATCGTAGGGTGACAGTTCAATGGTCACGGTATCGCCCGGAAGGATACGAATGTAATTCATACGAAGCTTTCCGCTGATGTACGCAAGTACCTGATGACCGTTTGCCAACTCGACCTGGAAGGTCGCATTGGGGAGTTTTTCGATTACTGTTCCTTCAATTTCAATAATGTCCGCTTTCGACATTCTTACCTCCTGTTTAGGACTTTAAGCTCCGGTCTTCCGGATCTTTTTTATGGCTGCCTTAATGATCTCATCCTGCATAGGCGCGCCGCCCGAATGGTAACTCTCCGCAGACACCTTTTGCAGATGCTTCGGATTTTTGAGTTTCGGTTTCCGGATCGGGTGGTATCTGCCGTCACTGACAGCTACGCGTCCGTTCGCTCCGGTCCCCAAAACCATGTAAACGGTCCGGGTGTCGCGCCCTCGTAGGGATATCACAAAGTCGCCCACAAAAAACGTCGTCATGAAAGACACCCTTTACGCCTTTAACAGCGTGAGAATTTCAGGCTCACCATCCGTGATGAGGATCGTATTCTCATAGTGTGCGGAAAGCGAACCGTCCGCTGTCTTCACCGTCCAGCCGTCATCCAGCTGTTTGATCCGGTGGGTACCGATGTTGATCATCGGCTCTACGGCAAGCGTCATGCCTGCGCGCAGCTTCGGTCCGCGTCCGATCGGCTTGTAGTTCGGAACCGCCGGATCCTCATGCAGATGCGATCCGACTCCGTGGCCGGTGTACTCACGTACGATTCCGTAGCCAAACGGTTTGATGTAGTTCTCAACGCCGGCGGAAATATCATGAAGGAAGCCGCCTGCGACAGCAAACTTGATACCTTCAAAGAAACTTCTCTCCGTTGCTTCGATCAGTTTCTTAGCCTCCTCGGAGATCTCGCCGACCGGAATGGTCCGCGCCGCATCCGCATGGTAGCCGTGATAGATCAGTCCGGCGTCCAGGCTGACGATGTCGCCTTCCTTTACGTACTGCTTTTTGCTCGGAATGCCGTGGATAATGACATCATTGACCGAGATGCAGATCGATGCGGGGAAACCGTTGTAGTTCAGGAACGAGGGAATGCAGTGAAAACTGCGGATCGCCTCCTCGCCGATCTTGTCGATCTGATGGGTCGACATACCGGGGCGGATCTCCTGAGCCATGGTCTGATGAACCAGCGCTAACAGGCGTCCTGCTTCGCGCATGTATTCGATCTCCTGTTGAGATTTAATTGAAATTGCCATATTACTACTCCTAAAACACTACGTCAATATGACATTTGGGCGATCATTCGCCGAGGATCTTCTGGATGTCGGCAAATACTTCCAACATATCCTTGGTTCCGTCTACGCTGACCAGGATGCCTGCCTTCGAATAATAGTCGATCAACGGCTGTGTCTGCTCGTGATATACGTTCAGACGTTTCTGAACCGTTTCGGGCTTATCGTCGTCGCGGAGGATCAGCTCGCTGCCGCAACGGTCACAGATGCCCTCGACCTTCGTCGGAATGTGGACAATGTGATAGGTCGCGCCGCAGTTTACGCAAGCGCGGCGGCCGGACATACGGCGGATGATATTTTCATCCGGAACATCTACGTTCAGCGCGTAGTCGATGCCTGTGCCCTTTTTGATCAGCGCTTCGTCCAGAGCCTTCGCCTGCGGGATCGTTCTCGGGAAACCGTCCAGAACATATCCGTTCACGCAGTCATCCTGCGCTACACGGTCTACAACGAGATCCACAACGAGTTCGTCCGGAACCAGGAGGCCCTGATCCATGTAGGTTTTTGCTTTCTTACCCAGCTCGGTTCCGTTTTTGATGTTTGCACGGAAAATATCACCGGTAGAAATATGAGGGATCTGATATTGATCGGCGATCAGCTTAGCCTGTGTGCCTTTTCCGGCGCCCGGGGCGCCCAACATGATTATCTTCATATCGCTCTCCTTTAACGCCGACAAATCCCATGGAGGATAAAATCCCCCATGGAACTCATCTGATTATTTATTTAAGAAACCCTTATAGTTTCTGGCCATCATCTGGGATTCGACCTGCTTGATCGTCTCGAGAATTACGCTGACGATAATGATGATCGAAGTACCGCCGAAGGAAACCTGTGCAATGTTGAATACACCGGATGCCACGATCGGCGCCAGAGCTACGATCGAAAGACCAATCGCTCCGATGAAGATGAGATACTTCAGGATATTCTTGAGGTACTCCTCCGTATAAGAACCTGCGCGAACACTCGGGATCAGGCCGCCGTTCTTTTTGATGTTGGTAGCAACCTCGGTCGGATTGAAGGTAAAGGATGTATAGAAATACGAGAAACCGAATACCATCAAAACGTACAGGATGGGACCGAACACGTAGTACCACTTATACCCGGAAAAACGGAACCAGTTGCTCTGTGTGAGCATGTTCACGATCGCCTGCCAGACCGGATTTTTGAACTCGCCGTAGGACTGAATGATCTGCGGCAGAGAAAGCAGGGTCGAAGCAAAGATGACCGGGATAACGCCGGCCGTGTTAACACGGAGCGGAATGTGGGACTGCTGGCCACCGACCAGTTTATTTCCCTGAACCTTCTTGGAATACTGTACCGGGATCTTCCGGACACCATCCTGAAGGTAGATAACGAATACTACCATCGCAATGATGATCGCTGCAATGATGAGGATCGCCAGTGCAGCCGGAAGGATCTTCTTCCCTGCTACAAAGTGCTGACCCAAAGCGGAGAAATCCGAAGGGATACGCGCCAGGATGTTGATGGTCAGGACGATGGAGATACCATTGCCCACGCCTCTTTCGGTGATACGCTCACCGATCCACATCAGGCACGCGGAACCTGCGGTAAGGATGATCGTGGTGGAAAGCACCAGCCATACCTTGTTACCGGTAGACCAGCTGGATCCGAACACTCCCATTCTTCCGAAGGAGACCGAAAGGAAACCGCCCTGCAGAGCAGAAAGTGCGATAGTCATGTAGCGAGTAAGGGACTGTAATTTCTTACGGCCCTCTTCGCCTTCCTTCTGCATTTCTTCCAAAGCGGGAAATGCAGCGGTTAAAAGCTGAATGATAATGGACGCTGTAATGTAGGGTCCGATACCCAGCGCGAAGATCGCAAAGTTCTCAAGGGAACCGCCGGACATCATCCCGAGGATACCTGTTACGGTGTCGTTCTTTCCGAGGAACTCTTTAAGAACGCCTGAATCCGTTTCAGGGATCGGGATCTGGCAGCCCAGACGAACTACGAAAAGCATCAGGAGTGTGAAAATCAACTTCTTACGAACGTCCTTTACTTTAAAGGCATTTCGAAGTGTTTTAAACATCAGATCACCTCTACTTTTCCACCAACCGCTTCAATCTTTGCTTTTGCGCTCTCGCTGACAGCATCGACTTTAACCGTAAGCTTTTTGGTTAAATCTCCGTTTCCGAGTATCTTTACTCCATCTCTAGCATGTGAAATTACGCCGTTCTCAAGCAGAGTTGCTACCGTTACTTCGGTACCGTCCTCAAATCTCTCGAGTGCGTCTACGTTGATCGCAACGATCTCCTTAGAGTTGCGGTTCTTGAAACCTCTCTTCGGGATACGTCTGAACAACGGCATCTGGCCGCCTTCAAAACCAAGGCGTACACCGCCGCCGGAACGAGCCTTCTGGCCCTTGTGTCCCTTACCGGCAGTCTTTCCGTTGCCTGAACCATGGCCACGGCCTCTACGGAAGTTGCTGCTATGTACAGAACCTTCTGCAGGTGTTAAATTCGACAAATCCATTTTGGCACCTCCTTATCAGATCTCTTCTACTTCTACTAAGTGTCTAACCTTAGCGATCATACCGCGGACAGCTGCATTGTCCGGTAATTCTACCGTCTTATGAAGCTTTGTGAGGCCCAGTGCCTCTGCCGTAGCTTTATTCTTCGGAACCGCGCCGATGGTGGATTTTACTAATGTAATCTTTAACTTACCAGCCATTACTCTTTCCTCCTTAGCCTACGATCTCTTCTACGGACTTACCGCGACGCTTCGCAACGGTTTCGGGAGTTACCAGGCTCGTCAGACCCTGCAGAGTCGCAAGAACGACGTTCTGCTTGTTATTGGAGCCGAGGGACTTTGTACGAACGTTACGAATACCGGCCAGCTCGAGCACGTTACGTGCCGGACCTCCGGCGATGATACCGGTACCTTCGGGAGCTCTCTTAAGAAGAACGTTAGCGCTTCCGAACTTACCGATGTTGTCATGCGGGATGGAGTTGTTCTCATCCATGGGAACTTCTACCAGATGCTTCATGGCATCTTCTTTACCCTTGCGGATAGCTTCCGGAACTTCAGCCGCCTTACCGATACCGGCTCCGACATGACCGTTCTTATCGCCTACCACTACGAGTGCTGCGAAGCGGAAATTACGACCGCCCTTTACAACCTTGGTTACGCGCTTGATGGCTACCACGGTCTCTTCCAACTCGTACTGACTAGCATCAATGATTGTACGCTTCATGTTTTCTCCTCCTCGACTAGAATTCCAGACCGGCTTCTCTAGCCGCTTCTGCTAATGCCTTAACTTTGCCCTGATATATAAAACCACCGCGATCAAAAACCACTTCCTTGATGCCTGCTGCGATCGCCTTCTCGGCAATGCTCTTGCCGACAGCTACAGCCGCGTCAATGGTATTGGTATGCTCTAACTCAGCCTTAATATCCTTTGAAAGAGTAGAGGCGGAAACAATGGTCTTGCCCTGAACGTCATCGATGACCTGTGCATAGATGTGCTCATTGCTTCTGAAAACTGCAAGACGAGGTCTCTCGGCTGTACCGGAAAGATGTCTGCGGAGTCTTCTGTGCTTTTCCTTGCGGATCTCAATTTTTGATTTCTTGTTAATCATGATCTTACTCCTCCTTTATTACTTCTTACCGGTCTTACCAACTTTACGACGGATCGTCTCATCCACGTACTTGATACCCTTGCCCTTATAAGGTTCCGGGGGTCTCTTAGTTCTGATCTCGGCAGCGTACTGGCCAACCTTCTCTTTATCGATACCCTTAACGACGATCTTGTTGCCGTCTACGGTGGACTCCAGGCCTTCGGGATCGATCATCTCTACCGGATGAGAATATCCGAGAGAAAGAACGAGCTTCTTACCCTGCTTTGCGGCTCTGTAGC
>ONPC01000111.1 GCA_900319565.1 uncultured Eubacteriales bacterium
ACGATCTTCTTATTTTGCATCATTCCAATTCTCTCCCGTCGCCACGGAAACCTCCAGATCCACGGAAAGTTTCATGGCGTTTTTCATGCAGGTGACCAAAAGTTCCTTCACTTCTTCCACTTCTTCGAGTTTCGCTTCGATCAGCAGTTCGTCATGTACCTGCAGGACAATGCGTGAATTCAGTTTCCGCCGCGTAAGCTCTGCATTGACCGAGTTCATGGCGATCTTTATGATATCGGCGGCGGTGCCTTGGATCGGCGCATTCATAGCGACTCTTTTTCCGAATTCCCGTACCATATACTGGGAAGCCTTCAGTTCCGGGATGGGCCGCATGCGTCCTAACAGCGTCGTCGAATACCCTTTTTCTTCGGCGTCCGCTACCAGACGGTCCAGCAGCTGCTTCACCTTCGGATAGGTCGAAAAATAGCGTTCGATATATTGCTCCGCTTCTTTACGGGTAATGGACAGATCCTCACTCAGGCCGAAGGCGCTGATGCCGTAAACGATACCGAAATTGACCGCTTTTGCGTTTCGACGCATCTGCGGTGTGACCTCAGACAGCGGTACATGAAACACCGATGCCGCCGTGATCGCATGGATATCCTTATCCTGATGGTAGGCAGCGATCAGGTTTTCGTCTTCAGACATATGCGCCAGAATACGCAGTTCGATCTGCGAATAATCGGCGTCCAAAAAGATATAACCGGGCGCAGGGACGAACAGTTTCCGAATCTGTTTCCCCAGGTCGTTTCGGACCGGAATGTTCTGCAGGTTCGGATCCGCGCTGCTGATGCGGCCGGTCGCCGTCACGGTCTGGTTGAACGTTCCGTGGATGCGGCCGTCCTCCCTAACATATCCGGGCAATGCATCCGCATAAGTCGACTTCAGTTTCGTTAACTGACGGTATTTCAAGATCATGCGCACGATCTCGTGATCCGGCGCCAATTTATCGAGTACATCTGCCGCGGTGGAATATCCGCTCTTCGTCTTCTTGCCGCCGGGCAGTTTCAATGTTTCAAACAGGAACTCGCCGAGTTGCTTCGGAGAGTTTAAATTCACGCCTTTTGCGCCATCGCCGCCCAAACGCAGGATCTCCTGCTCCAGGTCGCGTATATTCTCACCGAGCACGACGGCGTATTCGCGAAGTGCTTTTGCATCCACACAGATGCCGTAGCGCTCCATCTTAAACAAACCGTAGACCAGCGGCAGTTCCACTTCTTCGTACAGCGTTTTTTCGCCGCGATCTTTCAGTTGCTGCTCCAGCTTCTGACCGAGACGCAGATTCAAACTCGCCTCCGCAGCATAGGCCGGTCCTAATTTTTCTTCCATCACGGGATAGACCTCGGAGAGTTTGCTCTTACCCAGGATCTCGGCCGGCGTCTGTCTGGATTCATTCAAATAAGAGGCTCCGCAGGAAAAAGCATCCTCCGGCGGCGACAGCGGACTTAACAGATAAGCCATCACGGAAACATCGCGCGAACGCATCATAAGAGGAGCCAGAAATTCCTCGATGTTCTTCTGCGAAGTATCCGCCAGACTGTGCAAGGCCTTCTTCAAATCGTAAACATAGACCTTCGTATGTTCAAAGACTTTGCGTACCGGTTCGTAAAGAAGCATGGCCTCGAAAGGATTGGCCACGGACAGATAGTACGACCCCGTCCCGAACGCAATGCCGATACCGAACCACTGTCCGTCCTTCGGATCCTCGTGCGTGCAAAAAGCGATTCCTACATTGCTTTGTTTTTCGGCCTGTGACAGGATCGATGTTGCTTCCTCGATCGAGGAAACGAAAGTATAAGTGATCTGAGCGGTCTCTTCGGCCGGTCGATCATCGGATGTATGCGCGCCTTTACTGCCTTCGGAGAAACGCGTAAACAAAGACTTGAAATTGTGTCGTTTGATCAGGTCATAGGCCTGCGGCGTATAGAGGTTCTCTATAAGCGCCGAATCCGGATCAAATTCCAGATCCGCCTGTACGTTGATCGTCGCGAGGATCTTCGACAGATGTGCGAGTTCACGGTTCTGCTCAAAAGATTCACGAACGCTCTTTTTGGTGATCTCATCGATATGCGCTTCGGCATTTTCCACGGTATGATATTTAACGATGAGCTCGGTCGCGGTCTTCGGTCCCACGCCGGGCAGTCCGGGGATGTTATCCGAGGTATCGCCCTGCAGCGCCTTGAGGTCAATAAACTCGGTCGGCGTCACACCATATTCGGCCAGGACGTCCTTCGCATAGTAGTTGAAGATCTCCGTCTTGCCTTTATGTGTCTTCGGAATGCGGACCAGGACGGTATCGGTCGCCAGCTGCAGCAGATCCCGGTCACCGGAAACGATCACGACCTGCATGCGGTCGGACAGGCGCCGGCTCAGCGTTCCGATTATGTCATCGGCTTCCAGGCCGGCCTTCGAAACGCATGGTACATTCATGGCATGCAGGACCTCCTGCAGCATGGGCACCTGTACCGTGAGTTCCTGCGGCATGGGCTTACGCGTGCCTTTATACTCTTTGTAGATCTCATGGCGAAACGTAGGCGCCTTCACATCAAAAGCGACCGCCAGATGTGTCGGTTGCTCTTCATCCAGCAGTTTAAACAGAATATTCAAAAAACCGTAGACGCCGTTCGTCGGCTCGCCCTGCGCATTTGTGAGCATGGGCAGTCCGTAGAACGCGCGGTTGATGATGCTGTATCCGTCGATCAAAAGGATCTTTTCCATCATTCCCCCTGTTATATCGTAAGCGTCAAAGCAGGATCACCATGATCGCGGTCAATACGATCAAAATGAACAGCAAAACGGTCTGAAGTACATTGTGGTGCCGCTTGATCTGGCCGATCTCCTTCTGGATCTTCGTGTGAAGCATACCGGAAAAATTAAAATCCTGTTTCTCCTTCGAATCAAGTCCCTTCAGACCGCGTGTGACGATAAATTTGATATCCAGTTCCTCGTAGCAAGCCGGACAGGAACGGACATGCAAAAGGAACTGCTCCTTTTGGGCGCCGCGCAGCTTGTCTTCATTGTACAGATCGATCAATGATAATGCTTCCTTGCACTCCATAAGAGCCGTTCCTCCTTCATTTGTATATTATTCTTCTACCGAAAACTTATAGATCGTGGTCGATGTATAGGCATTGCCCTTACGGATCACCGGGGAAATAAAATTCTCATGGTTGACCGCATCCGGGAAATACTGCGTCTCAAAACATGCGCCCGCGCGCTTTACATAAACGCTGCCGCTCTTTCCGGTCACTTTATTCTTTCCGACATAGTTGCCGGTGTAGAACTGCATTCCGGGAAGATCGGTGAATACTTCCATCTTACGTCCGCTCTTCGGATCGTACATGAAAGCAACCTTATGAATGCCGCCGGGGTTCTTGAGAACATAGTTGTGATCGTAACCGCCTGCATCCTTCAGCATATAGTAGTTCTGGTTGATATCGCGTCCGATCGCCTTCGGTGTGTTAAAGTCCATAGGCGTGTTTGCAACCGCTACGAGATTACCGTTCGGGATCGACTTGGAGTCGGTCTCGGTCACCGCGTCGGAATCGATCCAAACGATCTGATCCATAACGTCGCCGCTATCATGGCCGGCGAGGTTGAAGTAACTGTGGTTCGTCAGATTGATGATGGTATCCTGATCCGGAACGGCAAAATAGCCGATCATGACACTGCCGTCTTCCTTCAGCGTGTAAGTGATGGAAATGTCGACATTTCCGGGATATCCCTGATCTTTATCCGGGCTGTGCAGGGTCATGGTGACCGAAGCACTCTCGTCATCCACGTGCGTGCCGGTAACCTTCCATACACGGTTCTGATAACCTTTTTTACCGCTGTGCAGGTTGTTGATCTTATTATCGTTCTTCTCGAGCTCGTATGTCGTTCCATTGATCGTGAACTTCGCTCCGCCGATGCGGTTCGCGTGGCGGCCTACCGTCGCACCGAGAAAACAGGAGTTTTTGTAGTAATCTTCGAGCGTCTTGAGGCCCAAAACTACAT
>ONPC01000122.1 GCA_900319565.1 uncultured Eubacteriales bacterium
AAAAATCGGCTTATTCATTTGCCGATGGAAATACATATGTACTGGGAGCCCCGAATTTCGTGTGGCCGGAGAGCGATACATGGCGCGCGGCGGCAGCCGATGCTATGGTGCAGGGACTGCGCGTGCTGTTGTTTTGTGAGGCACGTGGAACCATCGAGGACGGGAAGCTGCCCCCCCTGCGCCGTCCGCTGTGTCTGGTCGCGCTCAATGACACCCTGCGGCCGAATGCCGGACAGACCCTGCAGTATTTCTCCGAGCAGGGCGTGACGTTGAAACTGATCAGCGGTGACGACCCGCGCACGGTGTCTGCCATCGCTGCCCGCGTGAATTTGAAGGACGCGGATAAATATGTCGATGTGTCGGAACTGACCGAAGAGCAGCTTAAGGATGCTGTGCAGAACCATGCAGTGCTGGGACGTGTGACGCCGGAACGGAAGAAGGAACTGGTCGAAGTCCTAAAAGAGGCAGGCCATACCGTGGCCATGACCGGAGACGGCGTGAACGACATACCGGCGTTGAAGGCTTCGGACTGTTCTATCGCCATGCCGGGCGGCTCGGATGCGGCGCGACATGCGGCGCAGTTGCTGTTGCTGGGTGCGGATTTTGCCGCATTGCCCGCCGTGGTCGATGAAGGCCGGCGCGTGATCAACAACATCAGCCGGGCGGCCTCCCTGTTTTTGGTGAAGACGCTGTACTCTTTTATGCTGGGCCTCCTGGTCATCTTTTTGCCGGCCGGTTATCCGTTCCAGCCCATCCAGCTGACGTTGATCTCGACGCTGACCATCGGCGCGCCGTCGTTCTTCCTGGCACTGGAGCCCAACCGCGAGCGTGTGCGCGGAAGGTTCCTGCACTCGGTGCTCATGCGCGCCATTCCCGGTGCACTCGCCGTTACGATCTGTGCGCTGTTTGCGGCTTTGATGGAAAGCTTCGGCTGGAGCCATGAGGAGTGTTCGACCCTGGCGACCCAGTCGGCCGCAGTAGCCGGCTTGGTAACACTGTTCGTTACCTGCTTCCCATTCTCGAAAATGCGTGCCTTCGTGTTTGCAGGCTCCTGCCTCGCCATGGCGATCGCGGTGATCTTCTTTCGCGGCTTTTTCTATCTGTCGGATCTGTCCGGCGTGCAGTGGCTCGTGCAGGTCGCATTGGCCGCGTTTGCGGTTGCATTTATTCCGTTCGTACGGTGGTTCATGGATCGGAAGAAAACCGAATAAAAATATAGAGGGGAATTATCCCATCCCTGCAAAAAAAGCCTGTGAAAAACGATTTCTCGTTTTTTCACAGGCCCTTTTTATATGTTCATGCTTGCTTTCATGAATGATCCGCGCCTTTTTGCTGCGCGTAGTAGTTGATATAAGCTTGCTTTGTCTTTTGTTTGTTGCGGACGCTGATGCTGATCTCTTCGCCTTGGTCCATGACGATGGCGTTGTCGTCGACGCTCTTCGCGTAGTCTAAGTTCACCAGGTAGCAACGGTTGCACTTGATGAAATTCGGATGGGAGGAGAGCTGCTCTTCGATCTCCTTTAGAGGGACATTGACCTGGAAGTCCTTTCCGACGGTGTGAACCATGCACATCCAGTTGAAGACTTCGATGTAGCGGATCTTCGCGATCGGAAGCGAAACGGGAATGCGGTCGGAGGTCACGTTTAAGGTGGCATACTGCAGATCCATGCGGCCTTCTAAGCGCTCCAACAGCTGGTAGAGGCGCGGGCGGGCTACGGGTTTCACCAGATAGCCTTCTGCCATCAGGTCATAACTCTCTATGGCGTGTTCTTCGCTGGAGGTCACGAATATGATCATGGTATTCGGTGCCTTTTCGCGCAGTTTACGCGCCGTGTCAATGCCGTTCATGTCGGCCATATAAATGTCCAAAAAAACGATGTCCCAGTCCGGACGACCCTTTAACTTTTGCTGTTCATAGGAGAGGAGCAGTTTCTGGCCACTGTCATAAACCTCTACGTGAACATCGGAATCATGTGACGAAAACCAGTCGTGGAGCATGGTATACAATGCTTTTATGTCGACTTTACTGTCGTCGCAGATCGCAATCTTCATTTCATATACCTCCCTGTTGCATGTCGGCCGGAACCGACATGACCCTTATTTTCATGAAGGTTCCGGCCGACATGCAACTCGAGAAGTTTGGTTCGAGATGCGGGGAGTTCCCCGCAGCGAGAATAAACTTCGAGCCTGTATCGGGACTTGGAACCGACATGACTTTCTTCCCTTACTCTTTTAATTATAGCATAAATAGTTCAAAACTCAAGGGGAAATTTCGGAATTTTTCGAGAAATACGCCTCGTTACATAGATAATTTGTGTGAGCGTTGCTTCGAAACTTGTGGAAAATGACCGAAAAATCGCATCGTTTCTGTGGAAAAAGCCTTCGCGATGTAGTAAAATATAAGTTGTTTTGATTGAATTCAGAAGGGAGAGAATATGTTAAAGTACCTGAAGAAATATTGGTTTTGGTGCTTGCTAGCTCCGGTGTGCATGTTCGGAGAGATCGCGATGGATCTGATCCAGCCGAAGATCATGTCGTCGATCGTTGATGACGGTGTACTTAAGAGTGACGTCGGCCTGATCCTCAATCTGGGCGTCCGGATGATCCTGCTCGTGCTATTCGGCGGCCTCTGCGGAACCCTTTGCGGCGTTTTCGCGAATTTCGCCACCCGTCGGTTCGGAAACGACCTGCGTAAGGCGCTGTTCTCCAAAATCATGAACCTCTCATTTTCCCAGACGGACCGGATCTCCACCGGCTCCCTGATCACCCGTTTATCCAATGATGTCAACCAAGTCGAGATGATGGTCATGATGTTTATCCGCATGGCCGTGCGAAGCATATGCATGTTCATCGGCGGCATCTACATGTTGTACCGCATCTCCGGGCAGTTCGCCCTCCTGACCGTGGCAGCGCTGCCTTTTGTCATGATCGGTGTGACCTTCTTTTTGCGTAAGGCGACTCCGATGTTTGCAGTGGTTCAGAAGAAACTGGACCAGGTCAATCATGTCATGCAGGAGGATGTGGCCGGCGCCCGAGTGGTAAAGGCATATGTCCGCGAGCAGTACGAACTGGACCGCTTCGATAAGGCAAACGATGACCTGGTTTCCATTAATCTGCGCGTGCAGACACTGCTAGCTTTCATGATGCCCTATATGAACATCCTCCTGAACCTGGTGGTGATCCTGTTGCTGCATGTCGGCGCCATCACCGTGAAGGAGGGCTCATCGATCCAGATCGGCGAACTCATGGCAGCCCTGACTTATGTGGCCATGATCCTGCACAGTGTGACCTTTGTGGCCAATATTTTCCAGAGCATGACCCGTGCGCGTGCGTCCGTTGCACGTTTGAAGGAAGTGCTCGAATGTCCGGACCTGATCAACGACGGCGATTTCGAATCCGCGAAAGCTCTGGTCAGCGACGTGGCCCGCGGCAGTATCCGCTTTGAGAATGTTTCCTTTGCATACCCGTCCTCTCCGGATCGTAAGGTCCTGGAGAACATCAGCTTAGAGATCCGCCCGGGTGAGACATTTGCCATTCTGGGCACCACCGGTAGCGGAAAGACGTCCTTCATCAACCTGATCCCGCGTTTCTACGACGTGACGGAAGGCAGCGTCTACGTGGACGGGATCAACGTCAAAGACTATGAACTCCATGAACTGCGCGAGCGCGTGGTTACTGTCATGCAGAAGGCAGAATTGTATTCCCGCTCCATCCGCGAGAACATTCGCTGGGGACGTGAGGATGCCACGGATGAAGAGATCTACGCGGCGGCCCGCGTGGCGCAGGCAGATGATTTCATCCGCGCGTCAAAGGATGGCTACGATACCCACGTGACCGAATCCGGACACTCGCTTTCGGGCGGCCAGAAGCAGCGTATCTCTATAGCGCGCGCCCTCGTTCGAAAAGGCGAGATCCTGATCTTCGACGATGCGACCAGTGCGCTCGATCTGAAGACCGAGGCAGCTCTCCATAAGGCGCTGCGTGCGAAGGATGGCATCATGGTCTCGGAGTACAGTGAGATGACGAAGATCATCATTGCCCAGAGGATCGCGTCCGTTCGCAATGCGGACCGTATCATGGTCTTGGATCGCGGTAAGATTCTGGCCATCGGTACGCACAACGAGTTAATGCAAAGCTGTGATCTGTATCAGGACATTTACCGTTCGCAGCTGAAAGAAGAGAAGAAGGGGGTGACGGCACATGAGTGAACCGAATAAAGCTCCCGCACAGCCGCAACAGCAGCAGATGGTCCGCTTCGGTGGACGTCCCGGCGGCGGCCCGCGTGGTATGATGCGCGAGGTCGAAAAGCCAAAGAACATGAAGAATATTCTGGGCCGCCTTCTGATCTATTTCCGCTCGGAGAAAACGATCCTGGCCATGCTGTTTATCTGCGTGGTCGTAGTGTCTCTGTCCACACTCGCGGGACCGAGCATGCAGGGACGCGCCATCGACGTGATCTTCGATAAGGAGTTTGATATCCTGCCCATCCTGCTCGCAGCGATGCTGGGAATCTACATCCTGAATACCGGCTTCATGCTGGGCCAGTCCCTTTTGTCGGCGCACCTGTCGCAGCGGATCGTACGGAAAATGCGTCACGACCTGTTCGCGAAGATCGACAATCTGTCGATTTCCTACCTCGACACACACTCCGGCGGCGATATCATGAGCCGTATGACGAACGATGTCGAGAATATATCACAGACCATATCCCAGAGCATCGGATCGCTGTTTTCCGGCGTCCTGACCATCATCGGCACGGTGGCCATCATGTTCTGGTACTGCTGGCAGCTGACCCTGATCACCTTCATAACAGTCCTGATCACGGTCGTAGTGACGAAGTTCCTCTCGAAGGTCATGCGACGCACCTACAAACACCGTTCGATCGTTCAGGGTAAGTTGAACGGCCATTCGGAAGAGATGATCACCGGATACCGTTCCATCGTGGCATATAACAAGAAGGAAGATGTCATCAAGGAGTTTAACGATCTGTCCGATGAACTGTGCAGCGTCAGCATCCGTGCAGAGATCCTGGGTGGTTCCATGGGTCCCATCATGAACTGCATCTCCAACATCGGTTTCGTCATCGTTTCCGCTTTCGGCGGCTTCTTCGCATTTCACGGGCTGATCTCCATCGGAACCATTTCGGCCTTCATCCTGTATGCAAAGCAGTTTTCGCGGCCCATCAATGAGATTGCCCAGCTCTACGGAAACGTGCAGACGGCACTGGCAGGAGCGGAGCGTGTCTTTGAGATCATGGATCTTCCGAACGAAAACAACGTCGGTGACATCCCCATGAAGGATGTTCAGGGAAACATCACTTTCGAACACGTGGATTTCTCCTATGTGCCCGGAAAACGTGTGCTGCATGACTTCAATTTAGAGATCCGCCCCGGCCAGAAGGTTGCCCTCGTCGGCGCTACCGGCAGCGGTAAGACGACCATCGTCAACCTGCTCATGCGTTTTTACGAACCCGACTCCGGTTCGATCAAGATCGACGGCGTCGATATCTTTGATTACAAACGGGACGACCTGCGCGACCATACCGCGATCGTTCTTCAGGATACAGTCCTGTTCTCCGACACCATCGCGGGCAATATCAAATACAGCAACCAGGAAGCCACCGATGAGGAGATGTATGAGGCTGCGCGGATCTCAAACTGCGAGTCCTTTATTTCCCGCCAGCCCGACGGTTATAACACCTATCTGAAGCTGGCCGGCGCGAATTTGTCAGCGGGTCAGAAACAGCTGCTCACGATCGCGCGCGCCGTTCTTTCGGATCCGTCCATCTTGATCCTGGATGAGGCGACCAGCTCGGTCGATACCCGCACCGAAAAGAAGATCCAGGATGCCATGGCCCAGCTTATGAAAAACCGCACGAGCGTGATCGTGGCACACCGCCTGTCTACCATCATGGACGCAGATAAGATCGTCGTTTTGGACCAGGGCCGCGTTGTCGAGACCGGGACCCACGACGAACTGATCCGCTTAGGCGGCCGTTATGCCGAACTCTACCAAACACAGTTCGCCGGATTAGAGACATAAGTCAGGAAGGCAGATCTGGGTTATTGATGATGAAGAAATGACTTGAAAAACGTCCATGATTCAGGTATACTTAGAGACAGTGCTTTTCGGCTTTCCGTCTTTTTCCGCGGCGTGTGCCCGTGGTTTTACGGACAGTGGAGTGCACTGCTTTCGACAAAGGAGCATAAAAGGATGAAATTAGGGATGAAAACGAAACTTGCGACAGCGGCTTTGTCGCTGGTGCTGGCGGTGGCGCTGATCCTTTCGGGGACAGGCCTGCTCGGCGCTTCGTTTGGTTCGAGAACGGTCTACGCCGATGAAGCATACGGCGAGAAAGCCTATGAATACATGAAAAAAATGAGCCAGGAGTACTCGTTCCGCATTTCGACCCAGCCGGCAAACGCAGAATGCCGCGCTTGGCTGAAGAAACTGGTGAGCGGTTGGGGCTATAAGATTTCAACCAGCAAGTTTGATGCGGATAGTACGCATGGTTGGGGACGTTTTTCCGGCGAGAGCCTGATCTTCGATAAGAAGGGAAAGACAGATCGTATGCTTCTAATCTGTGCCCACTATGACAGCGCCTGGGCGGCAGGCTGCGATGACAACGGCTCCGGTGTCGGTGTCCTTCTGGAGAACGCCGAGCGTGTCGCTAAGATGGACCTTCCATACAGTGTACGTTTCGCCCTGTTTGACGGTGAGGAACCCGGCTGTCTGGGAAGCACCGCGTATGTGCAGTCATTGTCCCAGGAGGAGTTGGACCGCATCCTGTGCGTTATCAACCTGGACAGTGTCGCAGCCGGCGACCATCTGATGATCTACAGCGGTAACTACGATGCTGCGACGGCAACTTTTTCCGAACTGTGGCCCTTATACAGCGCGCAGGAGCTCGCGGATGAATTCGATATCAAACTCAGCCTGCATCCGGAAGTAAACGGAAAGTTCCCCGTTCCGTCGAAGATGACCGGAAGCGACCACGCACCGTTTGCCGCCGCAGGAAAGCCTTATATCTATTTTGAGGCGAGCAACTGGATGGGCGGCGACTGGGACAATTTCTACCAGACCGATTCACCTCTTGTAGAAAAAGGAAAAATCATGCATAACGAGCAGTACGATAACTTCGAGTTTTTGGATGCGAACTTTAAAGCGCAGATCCAAAAGCATTTGGCGGAAGTGTCCCAGCTGGTCTATGCGATGATGATCGGATATATGGAGATACCGAAGGATGTGCTCGGCGACGTCGATGAGCCGACGACGGAGGATCCGTCAAAGGCAGAGACACCGACGTCGGCACCGGTCGAAAACCCTACAAATGAAGATGCTGAGACGAAGCCTTCGGAAACGACGGCTGTGCCCGGCTCCACGGCAGAGGAGTCTGCGAGTGGAGAGGATATAACGACCACTGCAGATGCTACAACGGCTCCGGAGACATCGACCGAGGAGGAAACGACCACAGCGGAGCCTACGACTGCGGAACCTACGACCGAAGAGCCCACAACGGTTCCTGAAACGACCACAGAGGAAGTGACCACGACCGTGGAAGAAAACACCACAGAGGCTGCGTCGGAGACGACGGCAGCGGCAACGGAGGAGGAGACCACGACAGAGGCTCTGATCGATAAAGAAGAAGGCGGAAGCGGAGTGAACTGGATCGCCATCCTGATCGCTGCAGTGATCCTGCTGCTCGTCGGCTTCCTGATCTTCCTGTTCACGCTTTCCATGATCCAGGAGCGTCGTGCGCAGAACAAACGCGACAGAAAAGAAAAATAATACACGTTCGGATCACGGATCCGTAACGATCCAAAAAGGAGGGAACCTTTTATGCCGGATATCGAAACAAAAGAGAAACGATCAGCGGATGAAACGACGGAAAAAAAGATTCCCTCCGTTTACTTTGTTTCCACAGTAAAAGAACGCTGCATAGCGGCCGCAGGAGCTTTGTTTTTCCTGGCCGGCGCCGTTCTGATAACACCCTATGTGAAACCCGTGGCCACGATCATTTGCTTTTTGATGGCACTTGCGTTTGTGGGAGATCTGCTGGATATCGTGATCATTGCCCCGAAGAAGATCTACCGCATGCATTTCTTCCGCTTTACGGGCGTGATCAAACGCCGCCTGATCACCATCTGCTCGACGTCGAACGGAAAGTACGGCGACGAGATCTATCTCTATGGTTACGGTTCCCACATGACCATGCTTCGTTCGAAGGACCTGTGGGATAAACTGATGGAGGTCATCGGAATTCCGGAGGATGTGCAGAAAAAGCTGGATGCCTGCGAAGGCGACCTCTATGAGGAGCAGATCGCTCCGGACACCCATGTCCGTTCCCAGCGTGTACTCATCGACTACCTGCTTCACTCCGAATACTATGTGTCCGTGGAGATCCACCGCACCCTGCCTGAAAGCTTCTACGAAGAAATGGCGGAAAACGAACAGCCGCGGTTTCTGGAACGTGATGAAGATGAGGGCAAAGAAAACGAAGAATAAGATTTTTGAAAAAAACCCTTGACAGCCGAAATGAAACGTGGTATATTACTCACGTTGATTAACAAGCAAGCAGAGTTCATCTCTCACCATAGCACGTATGTTTCGTTTGAAACATAGCCTGTGACTACGGTTCATATCCTGAAAAACACGTATACACGTGGCTTTTCGGCTGTTATGAGTGGATGGCTTGCATTGTTATGCAAGCTTTTTTTAATTCATTTTTGCTCCGGTTTCGGAGAACACATTGACAGGAGGTGTCAGCCATCAGCGAATTATTTATTAACGAGCAGATCAGGGATAAGGAAGTCCGTCTGGTTGCAGAGGATGGAACCCAGTTAGGTATCATGTCCGCAAAGGAAGCCATGAAGCTTGCGAAGGAAGCAGAGCTTGACTTAGTCAAGATCGCCCCGATGGCGAAGCCACCGGTTTGCAAGATCATCGATTACGGGAAGTATCGTTACGAACTGGCCCGCAAAGAAAAAGAAGCGAAAAAGAAGCAGAAGGTCATCGAGATCAAAGAGATCCAGATCCGGCCGAATATCGATACCAACGATCTGGTTCGGAAGGTAAGTGACGCGAAG
>ONPC01000101.1 GCA_900319565.1 uncultured Eubacteriales bacterium
CACTCATAGCAGGTCTTTCTCCAGTACTCAAACCACTCTGTCTGTGTTCCGGGCTTGCAAAAGAATTCAAGCTCCATCTGTTCAAACTCTCTGGTACGGAAGGTGAAGTTTCCGGGAGTGATCTCGTTACGGAAGCTCTTACCGATCTGGCCAATGCCGAACGGCACCTTCTTACGGGATGTACGCTGTACGTTCTTAAAGTTTACGAAAATACCCTGAGCGGTCTCGGGACGCAGGTAAACGACTGCCTTTGCATCCTCGGTAACACCCTGGAAGGTCTTAAACATAAGGTTGAACTGACGGATGTCGGTGAAGTCCTTCTTACCGCAGGTCGGGCAGCAGATGCCCTTCTCGTCGATGTAAGCCTTCATCTGCTCATTCGTCCAAGCATCGACACTGCCTTCGATGGTGATGCCGTTTTCCGCCATATAGTCCTCGATGAGTTTATCTGCGCGGAAACGCTCGTGGCAGGCCTTACAGTCCATCAGAGGGTCGGAGAAGCCGCCCAGATGGCCGGAAGCCACCCATGTCTGAGGGTTCATCAGGATGGCGCAGTCTACGCCGACATTGTACGGGCTCTCCTGGATGAATTTCTTCCACCAGGCTTTCTTAATGTTGTTCTTCAGTTCTACGCCCAGGTTACCGTAGTCCCAGGTGTTCGCCAGGCCGCCGTAGATCTCGGAGCCGGGATATACAAAACCTCTGCTCTTACAAAGAGCGACGATCTTATCCAATGTCTTTTCCATCGCAGAATCCTCTCATTCTTAAATTAATGATACCGGGGGCCAAAAAGATTTCGCCCCCGGTCTTATATAATGCACCCGGATATGTTTCCATTCCGATGTGTTAGATCTCGTTTCGCCGTCCGCAAAGCAAACGTCGCATCAATAGAAGATGACGTACTGGACATCTTCACTTTCATAGAGTTTCACGGAGTTCTTATCCTCGATCTTCAGGCCGCTGGATACATAGTAGACATTGCCCTCGAAGAAGAACTGACCGCTAACGCCGTCCGGAAGCTTACCGCCGAAATTCACGGCACAGATGTAGTAATCTTTGCACATCTCTTTGATCTTCGTCGAAGAGATCGCGTTTCCGTCAGTGTCCACGAACGCGCCGGCGATATCGATGTTGTAGTCGCCGATGTCGGAGACCTTACCGATCGCAAATACCTGCCAGTTTTCGAAGTACTCGTTGAACGATTTGTTGAAGGCGAGGTAGTCCTCTGCGGACTCGTAGCTGAACTTCAGGGACAATGTAGTGTCCTTCAGATCACACTGTGCCAGTTTTACCGAAGTCTTCGAATCCGTCGTCGCCGTGTATCTGTTGATGATCGGCGTGATCATGTCGTTTTTGAATTCGTCAATGTTGTAGTACGCCTTATCGAACTTCGAGTCGGTCTCGAGCGACTCCACGGTGCCGTCACAGTGGATGAACAAGCTGGTGTCTGTCGCAGAAAACGAATAGGCGCCTTTTGCCGGCATGGTAACGGGAACCGCTGTCGTTGTTTTAGGATCTGTCGACTGGGTCTGGCCGCTCTCGCCGGGTTTAGTATTGGAAGCAGATGACGAGCCGTCCGTCGTTCCGGTTGCGGGTTTGGATTCCTCCGGCGGTACGACCTTGCAGCCGCCGAGAGCTGTAACCGCTGCCAGCGAAAGCGCGAGCATGGTCATTCTGGCTTTGAATTTCTTCATACGATCTCCTCCCACCCGCACAAATCATGCGGGTATGTGACAGTTCATTGGTTTTTCAAAAAAACTGTCGCATGATATTATACACTATTTTAACACTTCATGCAAGTGATTAAATCACTTTCTTTTTACGGTTCAAAAACTTCCTAAGTTGGACAGTTCCTCCAGTGAAGGAAACTGCCCGGGACGTCTTTCGATGTTCCTGCGCTTATATGCTTCGCAGAACTCCAAGACCTTCGCTTCCACTTCCGATGAAAGCGTAAATCCGAACAGTTCCGGAAGCGGAGCCGCGCACACATAGCGCAGCGTGAACAGTTCTGTCTTTCCGAGGTAGTCGCCGCCGCTGTCTGCGCCCCGGCACTCCTTACAGACCAGGCCGCCGCGGCTGTGATAGAACCAGCCTTCGTCGCAGGACTTCCCGCATTCCATGCACTCGTGGATGTACGGTCCGACGCCGCCTAGCACCAGCATCCGCATCTCAAACGCAAAACGCACCAGCTTCCGCGGCATCTTATTCTTCGCGGTCAATGCTTTCAGGGCCAGATACAGCAGGTTCAGAACGTCCGTGCTCTCCATTTCCTCCAGGACGAAGTAAGAGGCAAATTCCATGAAATACGAGGCGTAGATATAGGCTTCGTAGTCCAGCGGCAGGTCTTCAAAAAAACATATGCTTTTCGCGGACTTGAGATGATTGCTGCTTCCGGGAATGATGGTGAATTCCGCAAAGCAAAACGGGCGCGTGTATGCTACCAGCGGCGACCGCGGACGGCGGCAGCCTCTGGCGAATACCGTTATTTTCCCGCGCTCCTTCGTGATCAGCTCCAGCATCCGGTCGCTTTCGCCGACCGGCGTGCTTTTCGCCACCACTCCGGAAACGATCCTCTCATCGCTCATAGATCACTTTCCTTTTAATTCTTTCGGATCATAGCCCAGGCTGCTCAGCAGTATGGGGTCGTCACGCCAGTTTTCGCGAACCTTTACCCAGAGTTTCAGGTTCACCTGCATCTCCAGCATCTCTTCGATGTTCTTACGCGCGCCGGAGCCGATCTTCTTCAGCATGGCTCCGCCCTTTCCGATGATGATGCCCTTATGCGAGTCCCGCTCGCAGATAATGGTCGCATCGATGTCGGTGAGGCTCTCATTCCGTTCTTTCATGCGGTCGATCTCCACCGCAATCCCGTGCGGGATCTCATCCGACAGAAGCCGCAGTGCCTGCTCGCGGATCATCTCCGCGGCGATCTGCCGCATGGTCTGGTCTGTTACGGTGTCCTCGTCGTAGAACACGGGGCCATACGGAAGGTGCTCGAAGATCGCGGTCAGGACGTCGTCCACACCCCGATCCTTCAACGCGCTGACGCACACCACGCCTGCGTAGTTCATCAAACTCTTGTAGGCCGCAAGGACCTGCGTGATCTCTTCTTTTTGGATGGTGTCGGTCTTATTGACCACGAGAAGGACCGGGACCTTCAGCTGCTTCAGGAGCTTCACGATCTCCTGCTCGCCGGCGCCGACGTACGTCGTCGGCTCCACGAGCCACAGGATCAGGTCGACCTCCTTCACAGTCTTCAGGACGACATCCTCCATATAGTTACCCAGTTTGTTTTTCACCTTATGCATGCCGGGGGTATCCAGAAACACAATCTGGCCGCGTTCGTCCGTGTAGACGGTGCGGATCCGGTTGCGGGTGGTCTGCGGTTTCTTCGATGTGATCGCGATCTTCTGCCCGATCAGGTGGTTCATCAGCGTGGATTTCCCCACATTCGGACGTCCGATCAATGTCACGAAACCGGACCGGGTCTGTTCCGTTTTTTTACTATCTTCCATGTAAGTCTATCCTTTGATCTCCTCGGCGTTTCTCATGCAAACAGCTGCTCGGTCGATGTGAACAGGTCTCTTTCCTTCTCGATCGTCTCGCCGTTTCCGATCACGCAGAAGTAGCGTTTCTTCAGTGCTTCGCGAAGCGCAGGCGCCGTCTGGCGCAGCTTCTCGCTGTTCGTCGAGAGCACCTCGGCGCGCTGGCGCTGAAGGATCTCGTCCGTCATACCGGTCTCGACATACGCCATGGCGGTGTTGCCCTCATCCAGCGGCGTCTTCGGGAAATCGATGTCGCCGATGGCGCCGATGATGTACTTCAGTTCATCACGTTCGGACAGGTCAATGGTCTCCACATAGTCCGGGAGCTTATCAAATACTTCATCCGAAGCCCGAAGTTGCGGATCGCGATAGGTCGCCAGGCTGACGTTGCCGTTCGCGCTCGAGTTGAAGAAGCATCCATATGCGCCTCCGAGCACGCGGATCTGTGTCCAGAGATACTCGTATCCCAGAAGGCCCCGCAGAACCTGCATCGTTCCGTCTGCCACCTCCGGGTAGGCGTCGCGGTCGAACTTACCGGTACGTGCCACATACTGGATCTGGGCAGCCGTCTTAAAGCCCTCGCCCTGCTCGCGTGCTTCGCGGGCGGGCTTCCACTCCTTACGAGTTTCATTTGCCTCACCCACAGGGATATTGCGGATCGCCGCGGCAAATGCAGCCTCATACGGCGCAGCATCCTTTGCGGTGATCATCAGTTTCAGGTGGTTCTGCGTAAAGACCTTCTTATACAGATCCTGTAAATGCGCGATCAGAGCGTCCTTCTTCTGATCCCAGTTCTCATCGAGATCCTGCAGGAAGCGATAGTAGGTCACGCCGCTGCGCTGCTCATCGATCCAGCCTGCATCGGAGAAATAGGATCCCGCACGGCGAACTGCAAACGAGTGGCCGGAATACTGGATGTTGGACTCCATCTGCGAACGGCTGCGGGTGATCAACTCATGGATCCTCCGCTCATCCGTAAACTTCGTGCGCAACATACCCTCTTCGATCAACTTAAGCATCGGCTCAAGGCAACGCTCCAGCGTCTTAAAGATGATGCGGAAGTAGGTCTTCGTCTCCTCACCTCTGTATTTGGTAAATGTATAATTCTGATTGAAAACGCTGCCGGATACGAACTTGATCTCGTCGTCAAATTCACTGTAGGAGTAATTCTCCGTGTCCAGATCGAACATCACCGTGGCGAGGACTTCCAGGTACGGGATCTCCTCGACATCCAGGGACTGAACGTCGAACATGTAGTTCGTGTAGATGATGCCGTTGGTTTCGGTCTTGCAGAAGATCAGCGGACGGGAAGCGTAATCTTTCACCTCGTAATTGATCCGACGTGTTTCTTTCGCAATGTCGTCCTTCTCGAGCATCGGGATCTTCTCGAGTTCTTCTTCCGTCGAGGGCGTCTCCTGGAACTTCTTGAGTTCCTTCGTCTGCTCGATCAGCGCGTCCAGTTCCTCGTCGGACATCATCGCCTTCTTCTCCGCCAGTTTCTGCGCCAGAGCGGCGTCAAGCTCCTCGCTCAAGCCCTTCTTCGGGATCAATGAAAGGGCCAGTCCGCCCTTGCTCTCCAAGAGGTAGGTCTTGATCAGTTTCTCAAAGTAATCGGTCTCGGACAGTTTACGAAGCTTGTCGAAGACTTCATTGTCCGCAAAGGTATCAAATGCGGCGTCATCGTCGTAGAGCCAGTCGGAAAGCATCCGAATGGTGAACATGAGCCCCTTCGGCGTGCCACGGTAGTCCTGCTCACGCTCGCGGAATTCGTAGGAATTGATCGCAGCCTGCAGTTTCCGCTTCGGGATACCGTTCTTTACGACGTCGGTCAATGTATTCACGATGACATTCTCAAATGCCTCGCGCTGGTCTGCTTCCGCGCCCTGTACAACGACCTCAAAGGTCGGCTGCCGGCGGTAGGTCGCGATACCGCCATAGGTATCCGCGCCGATGCCTGCCTTCGCCATGGCGTCCTTTATGTAGGCGCCGGTCGAAGTCAGCAAAAGTCCTTCCAGAATGGTCCAGGCCGCCAGCTTCACGGGATCTTTGATCTCGGGGAATAAACGGATCCACTCCAGAAAAGTGTTGTGATCTTCCTTATCCTCCGCGGCGATACCATAGTATTCTTCCTCACGAAGCATCTCCGGCTGCGGCTCATAAACAGGGATCTCGGAATCCGGTGAGATCTGCTCATAATTCGACAGATACTCGCGGTCCATATACTCCAGGCGCTCCGTGAAGTCCATATCACCATAGAGGCAAATGTAGGAGTTCGACGGATGATAGAAAACGCTGTGGAATTTCAGGAAATCCTCGTAGGTGAGGGTCGGGATATCCTCGGGCAGGCCGCCGGACTCGATGCCGTACGTATGGCCCTTAAACAGTCGGCGGTTCACCTCGTAGTCCAGCTGCTCTCTCGGCGAGGAGAACGCACCCTTCATCTCACTGTAAACCACGCCGTTATATGTCAGTGGCGCCTCACGGCTCTCCAGCTCGTAGCGCCATCCTTCCTGCAGGAAGAAGGCCTTATTCTTATAAATGTTCGGATGGAATACTGCGTCCAGATATACGGACATCAGGTTCGCGAGATCCTTATCGTTGCAGGATGCGACCGGATACAAGGTCTTATCCGGATAGGTCATCGCGTTCAGGAAGGTATTCAGCGAGCCTTTTGCCAGCTCGATGAAGGGATCCTTCGCGGGATATTTATCCGAGCCGCACAGTGTCGTATGCTCGACGATGTGCGCCACGCCGGTGCTGTCCTTCGGCGGTGTACGGAAACCGATGGTGAATACCTTATTATTGTCATCATTTTCCAGGATGGCAACGCGGGCTCCGTTCTTCTTATGCCGCAAAAGATAGCCGACACTGTGGATCATCGGAAGATCCTGTTTTTTTACCAGTTCATATGCTTCAGGGATAATAAATGCCATAAATACTCCTATTCTTCTCTTGGTTTATGTACGTGCAGAGCCGGCCGCCCGGGCTTTCTCTGCAAAATGCTCCTAACTGATATTATACCGAATCCGACGTGAAATTACCACCCTTTTAGAGCTCGGATACCTCTTTCCACGAAACGGATAAAGATTCCGTTTTTTCGCCGCTTACCAGCACGGTAATGACTGAGTTCTCAGTGCACTTCGTCTCATGGGGGCAGGCGACGATCTCGTCGTAACCCTCGGAAAAAGCCAGACCGACGCCCTTCATCTTACCGAAGGCTTCTGCCAGTGTCCAGCGCTCACAGAACCGCTCAGTTCGCTCCCGAAGCAGCGGTTTTGCGGCCGCGGCGAGTGCGGTCTCTGCCCCGGGCTCAAACTCCTGCTTCAGGAGCTTTTTCTCCGTGCGCCGCATCTGCGTCAGGGATAATTTATGACCGTCGGGGGCTTCCGCATCCACACCGACCGGCCGTGTTGCGCAGATCGCACAGACCACGAGGCCGTCCGTATGACTGATCGACGCGTAGCAAATCTCTCTTGCAGAATCTGCCGGGTGCGGTTGCATACGCCCCGTTTCTCCCGGAAGGTCTGTATTCGAGAAGGAATCCGTAGCAAAAACAAGCGGTTTCCCTTTTTTCGAACGTCGCAGCTCGTACTCGGATATCCCTTCGTTTAGAAGCGCTGTCCTAAGAAGCTTCTGCCCCAGTTCATGCTGTATACCGGAGGAAACCGCCGGATCGGTCTTATATATATATACCGTGACCGGTATCATATTCTTATGCATACTATTATTCATACGTTTCATTAAACGAACATAGGCCGGGCTGACCCGGCCTATACTGTTTATTCATCCGGTGATCCCGGTTCACGCTCATATCCAAAACGAGCGAACACTTTCTCCAGCTGCATAACCGACAGATATGCAGGACCGGAAATGCCCCAGATCAGATAAAAGGCTCCGAAATACGCTAAATAATCCATAGGATTCTTAACTATGAGCAGAATCCCCCACGGAATGATGAAAAATATCCAGCTCAGAACCATCTGCACGGGAGCCACGAGAGCCAGGATGAACGAATTCTTAATATAGTTTTTTACCTTGTTTTCAAATACAGCCAGCTGCGAAAAACCGAAAGTCAGCAGGATCAGCGCACTGAGTGCAGCGATCGAAGCCACGCCGAGATACAAATAGTATACCGCGCCGGAAGTACGTGTGAAAACAAAGATATAATCCACTACAGCGATCGCGCCAAGTATAAGGAATACCAGGTTCAGTATCGTTGCTTTGGCAAAATTCTTAAAGAATTCCCGAAAGAACTCCTTAATGACAGGAACGCCATGGTACCTGCGACGTTTAAACATCACAGATACCATAGCGGTCGAGGAAGCTCCGAACGTTACGATCGGGGCAGCGCATAAAATCCATAACAAGTTCAAGGTGATCAGATCACCCAGAGCCCGCATAATTATGCCAAAAGGCGTGTTTTCTCTGTACTGCGCCATGCTTAACCCTTAACACCGCCCAAAGCAACACCGGCAATGATGTACTTAGACAGCAAGAAGTAAATAACGAACAACGGAAGGACGGACATAGACAATCCTACGTAAATCGAACCGTATTCTGTCTTATAGATGTCGCCTCGAAGAAGGCTGACCATCATGGGCATGGTTCTTTTATCCTTCGCGGACAAAAGAAGCATCTGAGGCATAAACAACTGGTTCCAGCTGTTTACGAAAGCGAAAATCGCCTGAGTAGCCATAGCCGGCTTCATAAGCGGAAGAACTATGGAATGGAAAATACGTATCTCTCCCGCGCCGTCAATACGGGCTGACTGGAGAATTTCCATGGGCAACGACGGTTTCATGTACTGACGCATGAAGAATACAGTACCGGCCGAAGCGATGGAAGGCAGGATGAGCGGAAGGAAGCTTCCGGTCATGCCGATCGAATACATAAACTTGTAGAAACCGATACCCGTTAGTTGGGCCGGAATCATCAAAATCGCCATGATGAATGTGAAAAAGGCGTTCTTAAGTTTCCAATCATACGCAACGAGTGCAAAAGCGGTCAGTGTGGAAAAGTAAACCGCGCACAAAGTCGTTCCTGCTGAAACAATAAAGGAATTCAAGAAACCTTTCAACGGTTTAAATTCATCGTATTTGTTAATGTACTCTATGTTCTGCGACAAGTGGTTTGAAGGAATGAGGGATACCGGATGGCCGGTGATCTCGCCTGAACTTCTGGTCGCATTAATAAACATAACCCAGAACGGGAAGATGCTCAACAGAGCAAGGAAAATACATACAACATAAGCAACGATCTTGAATACTATGCTCTTCTTTTTGCGTTTAACTATGATAGGTTCCGAGGAATCCAACATGGGTTGAACCGCATTATTCTCAGTGATCAATGTCATCAGAACGCACCTCCTTGCTGCTGTTGGAGTTTCATTGCACGTTTGAATTCCTTCATGCGCTTTTTATTCTCTTTCTTCTCGCGGACCTCATCCTTATCGGACAATATCTTGAATACAAAGATCGAAAGAACAATGATAACGAGGAATACGAGCATACTTGCAGCCGAAGCCGTTCTATAACTGTACGATCCGCCAAATACCTGATTGTAAATGAAGATCGTATTCGTCAAAGTCGCATTACGAGGTGCACCTTTACCGTTTGTAAGGGATACGGGAATATCATACATGGTCAAGCCACCGATCAGAGACGTTACCAAAGTATACAGCATAATCGGCTTCAGGTTCGGAAGCGTAATATGAATAAACGTCTTGAACTCACTGGCTCCGTCAACATCCGCTGACTCAAAGATCTCAGGACTGATACCTAATACACCGGAAATCAGTATGATCATGGTGTAGCCGTACCACATCCAGAACTGGATGAAAGCAACCACGATACGCGCCACGATTTTGTTATCCAGGAAATCGAAAGGTTTATCAAGAAAACCCATTCCGGCAAAAATGCTGTTCAGAGGTCCGACCGGATAGCCCAGCAGCGCATTGAAAAGAAGCGCAACGGACGCAGCCGTAATGATATTCGGCATGTAAAAGACAACTTTAAAGAAGCCTTGTCCGCGAATCTTATTACGATGGCGGGTAAACCAAGCGGTCAGAAGCAGTGCGAGCAGCATCTGCGGTATAAAATTCATGATCCAAATAAGGAACGTATTTACAAAACCTTCTTTAAAGGTCGCGTTATCCAGAATACGTTTGTAGTTATCAAGGACTTGCGAACCCGTAAGGAAGGAGATTTTCTTCTGCGCCAGACCCATAGCATCGGTAAAGCTCAGAATAGCTGTGTAAATAGTCGGGTATAAATGAAAAACAAGATACGCCAGAACAAAAGGAATACTGAAAATGTATCCGAAAACGTTATGGTTCAGGCTTCTTCTTTTCCTTGTCGGAACAGCATCAACTTCAGGTGAAATCTGTTCTGTTGCCGCAACGGTCGCATTCTTGTCTACAGCCCCTGTTTCATTATCAAAAGGCTCCAAGGCGTAAGCCCTCCTTTCTATTATGAAAGTAAGGGTAAGCAGCCGAAACTGCTTACCCCCACTGGCTGACTGTTGTTATTATTTAATTAACAAGCAAATCAATCTACAGTAATGCTAGGCATGTTATCCTTGATCTGCTGCTTAAACCACTTGATAGCCTCTTCACGAGTCTTCTCACCGCTGGTGTAAGCACGAACAGCATCTCTCCACTGAGTGTTGATAGCTTCGTCATACTCGGTAAGGTTGTCGCCCTTAGCGTACTGGCAGCCTGCGATGAAGGTAGGGAATGCATCCTGACCAGCCAGGAATTCCAGCTCACCATTGGACTTGCCCATAACAACGCTAGATGCTACAACGTCCTTAGTTGTGATATCTTCCGGATAGTCAAACAGAGCGTTAGCCCACTCATACTGAAGACCGGTCTCGGATGTATCAAGAGTTACATACTCAATGAGTTCCTTAACACCTGCTTTGATATCAGCATTGTCAAGTACGTTCTTGTTGGCAACAAGCCATGTGCCGCCCCAGAAGAAACCAACGTTAGGCTTACATACGCCCCACTGTCCGTAGGTACCCTTAGCAGTAACTTCTTTGGTCTTCTCGTCTACCTTGTAACCGCAGTGATCCTTGAAGGTGTAGTTGATGAGCCATGCAGGTCCGTAGAAACCAAGAACCTTCTTCGGTCCGATCTCTTCCATATCAGCATACCAACCTTCGGTCCAGTCCTTGGTATCGTTGTGGTAGTCGTTATCCTTCAACTTCTTGGAGTAGTCAAGGAATGCTTCTCTCTTAGGATCGATGTAGAGCTTTCCGTCTACAACCCAGCCCTTATCGGAGCTGTTCTCGATTGCGTGCCAGATATCGCCGTCACCGGATACGATAGCATAGCCCTTTTCCTTACATTTTGCAGCTGCTTCGAAGAAAGTATCCCAGTTGTTACCGATAGCTTTCTCGACGGTCTCGGGCTTATCATCGCCGAAAACATCCTTAGCTACTTCACGGTTGTAAATGAAAGCACCGCCGTTTGCCTGATAACCAAGAGCTACGACCTTGCCGTCTCTTCTGGTGATATCAGCGGAGTACTGAGCGATACCAGCATCCTTGATACCCTTTTCTACATCGATGCCGAGATCTTCGTATGTACAAGCATAAGAAGAAGCGGAACCGGTAGTATACTTCTTAACGAAAGCTGCCTCTGCCATGTAGATGTTCGGGGTCTTAGCGCCGCCGTCTGCAAGAACCTGGTCCAGAGCCTTCTGGTAAGCACCGTCATCTGTGGAAACGATAGTGTAGTTCAGTTCGTACTTCTTATCGAATTCAGGGTGCTTGGAAACGTACTTCTTGAACATGTTAGGAACTTCTTCAGTGAAGGCCATAACCTCGATCTTTGTCTTTGCTCCATTGTTAGAGCTCTGTGACTCGCCGGGCTTGTTGTTAGCAGCCGTGGTTGTCTTGTCGTCGTCGCCCTTAGAGCATCCGAATAAAGATGTAGCAGCCATAGCGGTAACCATACCAAGAGCAGCAGCCTTAGTTAAATTCTTTTTAACCATTTTTTTCCTCCTTAAATAGTTAAATATTTTTCGGGGCTTTGCCTCGAAAACTTCGGAGTTCATGATTTCTGATCGTGCTCTGCGGGCCAGTGACCGGATGCTAAGCACCCAAACCCATACCGAAAATACCATTTTGTGATATTCGCACAAAAAGAGAACTCATTCCCTCACGCTACATTGTCATTTTACACCATAACCCGCCCTCGTGCTTCGCAAATCTTGCGATTTTTCGCCCAAACTTTGCTCTGTTCATGTTTTTTTCACATTTCATTCATATTTGACCCTTCCCTTGGAAGAGCATCTGTCGGGTTCCTGCTGAATTTACCCCCTTGTTTTTGGGCATTCTGAACGAGCCTCCCTTTGTTTTTTACAATCTATCACATGTTTTGCATGCTTATTTATTGCTTTTTCGTATCCGACCCGTTTTCCGGTTTTTCCTTAATCGATTTCGAAACTTTTCGGAGCTTCGATTTCGGGCAAAAATACAGCGCAGATGCGACTTTCAGCCGCTCTGCGCCGGATAATTCTTATTGTTCTTTCGGTGCTTCCGTCTTTTTGCCTTTCGACAGGCGTGTGAGCACGAATACACAGATCATAATAATGGTGATCGTTACGAAGATACCGAGCAGGCCCTTCCCCATCAGTTCAAAGGACTTTGCGATGACTTCGCTCTGTTCCATGGTTTCGGCTGCTGTTGTTTCGCCCAGAGCCTCACCTGCGACCTGAGATACATCTGTTACTGCCGTTAAATATTCAAATGGACTATACATATTATCCCGCACCTCCTACAGCATACCAAGCACGAGCTTGATAACGATACCGCCTGCTACCGCGCTGGCTACCTGTCCTGCCACATTCGCTCCGGCTGCATGCATGATCACGATGTTTCCGGGTTCCTCTTCCTGAGCCATCTTCTGTACAACACGGGAAGCCATCGGGAAGGCCGAGATACCGGCTGCGCCGACCATCGGGTTGATCTTATTCTTCGAGAAAACGTTCAGCAGTTTCGCGAACATAACGCCACCGATCGTGTCGAAGATAAACGCGGTCAGGCCGATCGCCATGATCATCAGGGTCTCCACAGTCACGAAATCCTCCGCTCGCATGCTGAATGCGATGGTGATACCGAGAAGCAATGTGATCAGGTTGGTCAATGTATTCTGGGCCGTCTCGTTCATGGTGCCGAGCACGCCACACTCACGGATCAGATTACCGAACATCAAAAAGCCTACCAGGCCGAGCGCTGAAGGGGCGATCAGACCGACAACAAAGGTTACGACGATCGGGAATAAAATGCGCGTGCGCTTGGAAACATTGGCCGCGGTATATGCCATGCGGATCTTGCGTTCCTTCTTCGTCGTGGTCAGTTTGATGACCGCCGGCTGGATGATCGGAACCAGAGCCATGTAGGAATATGCGCAGACCGCGATGGCTCCAACATATTTGGAATTCAGGACCTGAGATACCAGGATCGAGGTCGGACCATCCGCCGCGCCGATGATACCGATGGATGCCGCGTCCTTCAGATCAAATCCCAGCAGAGCCGCCATCGAGATGGCAAAAAAGATACCGAACTGCGCCGCCGCACCAAACAAGAACATCTTCGGGTTCGAAAGCAGCGGGCCGAAATCGATCATCGCACCGATACCGATGAACAACAGAATGGGCATCATTTCGGAAGCATCGATCCCGACATTAAACAACCACTCGATGATACCGGCTGCATGTATTTCCTTACCTGTTGCGCTGATAATGGTTTGATTCAAAACCGCCGAGAACGGGAAGTTTACGAGGATCGCGCCGAATCCCATAGGAATAAGAAGTGCGGGCTCATAGCCCTTTTTGATACCCAGCCAGATCAGCAGGGCGCCGACAACAAACATCACGCCCTGTTCCCAGGTGAGGTGTGTTATACCTTCGATCAAAAAATCCATGTTTTACCTCTTTCTATGCGTCCGAGCATCCATACGGCCCGAGCGCCATATCATCAGTATATCAAAATCCGTGGAAAATGTCCACCGCTACTTTCTTACAATATTATGTCAGGGTTCTTCCTGCCTGATACGGTTTTCTTTTATTCATGCTCAAAGTCGCCGTCTTCGCCGGGGATCTCCTCCGGGGGCTGTTCCACGGGCGGCTGTTCGACCGGCGGCTGCTCCACAGGGGGCTGCTCGACCGGCGGCTGCGCAGGCGTTTCCTCAGGCTGTGTCGGTATTTCCTCAGTCGTTTCCGGCTCAGGCAGTGTTACCTCTTCCTTCGCTCCGATACCGAGAAGCTTCTTATAAGAAGCGATCTTCTCCTGCACCTCGGCTGCCTCCAACGAAACATCTTCGAGTTCATGGTTCAGATTTAAGATCTCGTCTTCGTACTGCTCCAGCAGCATCTGCTGCTGTGACTTCGGCGAATCCTCATATTTTTTGAGTTTCTCCTCGTAATCGCGGATCATCGCCTCCATGGTCTCGTTCTGCTCGCTGTATCGGTCAAAATCTTCTTCCAGTCGCGACAGCTGCACATTCTGTTTCTTCAGCTCGTTCATCCGCACACTCCGCGTCACCCCGACCAGGAGCCACGCCACAAGCAGCAGGACGATCGCTCCGGCCAGGAGCCGCAGGCCGATGGCCATGCGCCGCCACGCTCTTCTGCGCTTTTCTTTCAGTTGTTTGATGCGTAACGCTTTCTGTCTCTCAGTCATTCTCTGCCCTCCTCATACGGATCCGGAGGCAGAGTTTCCGTCTCTTCCGGGAAAATGGATGACTCCGCAGCCAGCTGCTGCAGATACGCCAGGATCGCCTCCTCGTGAGCAGCCGCTGCCGACTGTTCGGCAATCTGCTCCTTCAGTTTCGCGATCTGTCCGGCCAGTTCTTCGGCGCTCTCCTCTAAACGCCCCTGCGCGCGTTCCATCGCGGCATAGGACAGAGATTCGTCCAGTTTTTTCTTCAGCTGTTCATTCAAAGCATTCCAGGCGGATTCACAGGCCACTTTTTTCTGCTCGATCTCGACGATCTTCTCCGCATTCGACGCTCGCTGATCTGCGATGGAAGAAAGACTTCCGACCGTCGACAAAACGACCGTCAAAAGCACCAGCGCGATCACGCCCATGACACCCAAAGCGATCTTTTGTGCTTTCATGGTTACCTCTTTATTCTGATCTGCGCTTCTTTACGGGCCATGCCTAGTGCATGTCTCCGGTAAATACCGCGCACGATGTCGGCGGAAGGTCCGCCACGATATAGCCGTCGCGCGTTTCATACGGCACACGGCCTACATTATAACCGGAAGTTCCGGTCAGCATGACGCGGCAGATCGCTTCCGGATCATTCTCCGGAGCGCCCACGCGCCAAACGGGTACGTAAAGCTTCTGTTCACTCTCGCTGACATTGACCACGACCACGGCGTAGCCGCTTTCGTCGAAACGTCCGTAGGAGATCATGCCCGGCTGGGCCGTCAGCAGAACGAGCGAACCGGTCCGCAGACACTGCGTCCGTTTATGGATGCCGATGATGTAGTGGTGGAACTCGATCATCTCGAGGTCCTCACGGCCCCACGGATAGGTGCGGCGGTTGTCGGGGTCCGTCCAGCCCACCTGCCCGGCTTCGTCGCCGTAGTAGACGGTCGGGGCGCCCGGCCAGGTCATCTGCATCACCACGCCCAGGCGAAAGACCGCCTTATTGATACCGCGCTCCGCCGCCTCACTTCCACGCGAGGAAAGCCGTCCGACCGTATGGTTCGTCCGCGTCATGAAACGCGAGTGGTCGTGGTTGGAGATCTCGTTCATGGCCGCCAGGAGCGACGGCCCGGACATGCGGCTCATATGGTGGGTAATGTTGCGGAAAAACCATTCTCCGTTTCCCAGCCGCCCGCCGTCGTAACTGTCCGAATGTTTATCCAGACCGGTCAGGAAATACGTGACCGGATCCATGAATGCGTCGTAATTCATCACGGTGTCCCACTCGCCGCCCGAAAGGTGTGAGGCCGGATCTCCGTAATGTTCGGCGAGGATCAGCGTCTGCGGCGCCACCTCGCGTACGTTCTCGCGGAACTTCCTCCAGAACACATGATTGTATTCATCGGTGTGCCCGAGGTCTGCCGCGACATCCAGCCGCCAGCCGTCCGCACAGTAGGGTTCGGACACCCATTTGCGGCCAATGCGCAGCATCTCCGCCTCGAGTTTCGGTGATGCTTCATAATTCAGTTTCGGAAGCGTCCGATGACCCCACCATCCGTTATAAGCACGGTTGCACGGCCAGAGCGAGTCCTCCTCAAACGAAAAATACGAATGGTACGGACTGCTTCCTGTAATAAACGCTCCGGGTTCGTATCCCGGGCGGTCGCTGTATAAAAACTCCGCGTCCATATAGCGGTTGAAGGAGCCGCAGTGATTGAACACACCGTCGAGGATGATCTTCATACCGCGCGCGTGGATCTCCCGCACGAGATCCGCGAAATAGGCATCGCTGGCCTCCAGGTTCTCCTTACGCGTGGTGCGGTTGATGTACCGCGTCGCCTCGTGGTTATCAAAGCTCCCCTCTGGCAAAACATCACCCTCATCGAAGGGAATGACCGCCAGATGCGGATCGATATGATCGTAATCCTGCGCGTCGTACTTATGGTTCGACGGCGAAACAAAGATCGGGTTTAAGTAGATGACTTCGACCCCCAGATCCTGCAGGTAGTCCAGTTTCTGACGAACGCCCTGCAGGTCGCCGCCGTAGAAACGGCGGACATCGAAGCGTCCCGGCAGTGCATCCCACGCATCCGCATGGCTGACCTGGCCGCCGATGTAGGCGTACTCTCCGGTCTGCACGTCATTAGCCGGATCGCCGTTGCAGAAACGATCTACGAAGATCTGGTAAATGACTGCGCCCTGCGCCCACTCGGGCACGTAAAACCCGGGAAGAATGCGGAAATCATAATCTGTGTTTACCGTATCACAAACGCCCAGCTTGTTGAAAAACAAAACGCCGTCTGCGTAGTCGACGCGAAAATGGTAGGAAACCGGCGTTTCCGGAAGACAGCCCGTCTGTGCCTCGTAGTAGGAAAAATGCGAATCCTCCCCTGCACGTTTCATGGGAACGTCTTCACGGCCCTCCATAACGAGCCATACATCGGGGGTATCCTCGCGGCCCAGGCGAAGCTTCAGCGTCACGTTATCTCCGACGTTCGGCTGGTACGGCGACCGAAACATCGCGGTTTCGTCCGCATGCATGCTCTCGCGGCTGCGCGGTAAAAGGGATCCGGGCATTTGAAAAACCTCATTCTATGTGATAAGTAGTATAAGACCGTAGTGAGTCCCAATAAAAGGTCGAAGTTTATTTTTCGTTCAAAGCCTACCGGCTTCAAATGAAAAACCAAACTTCTCCAGTTGTATGTGAGGTTTCACCGCACATACAACTGCAACAAAAAACCCGGCGGGTTGGGCCGGGTTCGCATTAAGTCGTTCGTGCATGCTCTCGCATCCGCGAACCAAATAATGTATTGGGGGGGTTTACGCTATATAGTATAACACAGTTCTCCGGAAAAGTCTGCACAAACTTTCAGCAGATTTCTCTCGTTTTTTTGTGCACCTTGTACTGTATTATACTATTTTCGTATCTGTTTTTCCTATTTTTAAAGCTCAGATACGGAAAATAAAGCCTCAAACTCCGGCGCCATGATCTTTTCTTTCTTCAGAAGAAGTTCTGCACAACTGTGCAGTACATGTTCGTTCTTCTTAATCAAATCATACGCTTTCGCGTAGCATTCGTCAACGATTCTCTTAACTTCCTCGTCGATCTTTCGGGCGGTATCCTCACTGTAGGTGCGGACGTGGCCCAGATCGCGTCCGACAACGACCTCATCGTCCTCGCAAAAGTGCAGAACGCCGACCTTCTCGGACATGCCGAACTCCGTCACCATACGGCGGGCAATGTTAGTCGCGTGCTTAATATCCATGGTGGCTCCGGTCGTGATATCACCGAAGATGATGTCCTCGGCGATCCGTCCGCCCATGTCCACGCAAATATCGTCCAGAAGCTTCGCCTTTGTGTGGAACATCAGATCTTCCTTCTCCGGAAGAGGCATGGTATAACCGGCAGCTCCGGTTCCGGTCGGGATAATGGATACCGTATGCACCGGTCCTACGTTTGGGAGCAAATGCAGCAGGATCGCATGTCCGGCTTCATGATAAGCTGTGACCTTCTTCTCGATCTCCGCCACGATCCGAGATTTCTTCTCGGTCCCGACAGACATCTTGATGAAGGATTTCTCAATATCTTTCTTAGTGATGAACTTCCTCTGGTCTTTCGCTGCCGCGATCGCCGACTCGTTCATGAGGTTCTCCAGATCGGCACCGGTGTAACCGATGGTGGAACGGGCCAGTTCGTTCAGGTCCACATCGTCCGCGAGCGGCTTATTCTTCGAATGTACCTTCAGGATCTCTTCGCGTCCGCGAACATCCGGAGGGGAGACCGCGACATTCCGGTCGAAACGGCCGGGACGCAGGAGCGCCGGATCCAGGATGTCCAGGCGGTTCGTCGCCGCCATGACGATAACGCCTTCATTGAGCGCGAAGCCGTCCATTTCTACCAGGAGCTGGTTCAGCGTCTGCTCGCGCTCATCGTGGCCGCCGCCCATACCGGTACCGCGTCTGCGGCCGACCGCGTCAATCTCATCGATGAATACGATACAGGGAGCGTTCACCTTCGCCTGTGCGAACAGGTCACGAACACGGGATGCGCCGACACCGACGAACATCTCCACGAAATCCGAACCGGAGATCGAGAAAAACGGGGTGTTTGCCTCGCCGGCAACTGCCTTCGCGAGAAGTGTCTTACCGGTTCCGGGAGCTCCCACGAGCAGTACGCCCTTCGGGATGCGCGCTCCGAGTTCGATATATTTCTTTGGATCCTTCAGGAAATCGACGATCTCCTCGAGGTCTTCTTTTTCTTCGGTCATGCCGGCCACATCGGCAAATGTGGTCGAATTCTTTCCGGGCAATATCATGGTGGCCCGGCTCTTTCCGAAGTCGGACATGTTCCGTCCGCCGCCGGCCGCCGCCGCCATGGAATGATTGAAGAACACCAGCAGCAGATAGAGTGCCACGATGATCAATAGTACCGGAAGGATGGTGGTCAGAAAGTAACTGGGGCGCTCCACGTCCCGGATGGAAAAAGGCACGCCGGCCGCCTCCAGCATGGCCGCAGTCTCATTGACATCCGATACATTGACCATGAGCTGATCGCTTATGCCTTGCACGCGAAAGTAGACCTTACCGGTCGGGATCTCCGCGTTCTGCCGAATCGAAACCTCGTAGATGTCCGCCGCTCCCGTTTTCACCTGTTCGGTCAGAGCGGTGTACTTCCAGACCGTCGCGCGGTTCTGACTGTAGGAATACCAGATCAGAAGGCCGACGATCACGAATATGGTAAATAGGTAGATCTTGTAACCTGTATTGCTTCTCTGTCTCAAATCAATCCTCCGAGAATTCCACTACGCCGACGTAGGGAAGGTTTCTGTATTTCTGGTCGTAATCCAGACCATAGCCCACGACGAAGGCGTCGGGGATGACGAAACCGGTGTAATCCACGGTCACGTCGTGTACCACGCGGCGATCCGGCTTATCTAAAAGCGTACAGAGCTTCAGGCTCTTCGGATTACGCGCGCTCAAAAACTTCAGCAGGTACGAAAGCGTCCGGCCGGAGTCGATGATGTCCTCCACCACGATGACGTTGCGTCCCTCGATCGGGTGCGCCAGATCCTTCGCGATGCGCACGGTACCGCTCGAAACGGTGCCGCCGCCGTAGCTGGACACGCACATAAAGTCAAACGTCACCGGCATGGTCAGATGCTTCGCCAGTTCCGTCATAAACATCACACTGCCCATCAGAATGCAGATCAGGTGCACCGGCTCCCCGGCGTAGTCCGCATTGATCTGTGCGGCGATCTCTTTCACACGTTTCTCAACTTCTTCTTCAGGGATCATCACGGAAATATTCTCTTTCATACGAACACCTCGATTTATCTCTTATGTTTCTCGATCCAAGCGATCGTCTCTTCTGTCAATGTTACTTCTGCCACGTGCCGCGTCTCCTCGGTGATCTTATACTCCTCGCCGATCCGGAAACCGCACACCCAGACGATCTTCTCGCCGTCCGCGACCACCGGCCACAGGCTGCGCTCGTTCACATCGATCTTCGCTTCCATCAGTACGCGTGTCAGCTTCTTGCATCCGCCATCCGCGCCGATCCTCACCAGATCGCCGCCCTGCGGAGTCCGCAAACACAACGACGCCTCTATTTTATCATAATCCAGCCATTTCGTATAGACCGAACTGCGGATTTTCTCTTCATTCGCCCGATAGAAGCCCCCCCCGCCGTCGAAGACGCGGACCATAAGTTCCCCGAGAACCGGTCGGGCATCCGCGGTCTCGTGTTCGAAACCGGCCTCGGCCTGCATCGTGGCTTCCTTCGTTCCGATCTTCAGCCGGTCGAAACTGCGCCACGCACATACGCCCTGCGGCAGCATCATGCGCCGCCCCGACTGCTTCTCCAGAAGCCCGCACACATCGTCGATGTGCACCGCCTCGATATTCGTGAGGTCGTCGCCCTTCGCTCGTCCGATGCACTCCCGCACCACGTACGTCCGCAGTGCCTCGGGCAATGCTTTCAGCGCCTCCACGGGAACGCTTATGCTTCCATTCTCGGTCAATGCATGTTCGTCCGTGAAGCGAGCCGCTTCGTCCTGCATATATTCTTCGATTTGTGAAAACTGCCCCCGCATTCGAGCCCAGGTCCGCGACAGGCTCTCAGGCTCCTCGCCGCGGGCCTCCGACATCGCCGGCAGCACCCGGTGGCGGATCTTATTTCTCACATAGTCCGTGCTCAAATTCGTGGAATCGGTCACATAGTCCTGACCACATTCGGTTAGGTAGGCTTCGATCTGCGCGCGGCTTACACACAATAGCGGGCGAATGACCCACAGGCTCCCTGCCTCGGTCTCCATGCGACGCACCGGTTTCATGCCGCACAGGCCCGAAAGGCCGCTGCCCCGAAGCAGGTTCAGCAGCATGGTCTCGTCCTCATCGTCCCGATGATGGGCGACGGCAACGGCAACGTCGGGGGCGCCCCCGGCCTCATCCGTGTCTGTCTGCCCGGAAACCTCCTGAGCGATCACCTCCGCAAACGCCGCATAGCGTGCCCGGCGCGCTGCGAGCTCCTCGCTCTCCTTATTCTCGCGCGCCAGCTCCGGAACGTTCACATGAACGACTTTCAGCGGAATATTCATTTTTTCACACAATGCTTCACAAAATGTCAAGTCCCGGTCCGCCTCCGCGCCCCGGATATGATGATGCACATGGATGGCGCGAAGTTCAAAACGCTCCGCCTCAGAGAGGGTTTTAAGCACCAAAAGCAGGCA
>ONPC01000123.1 GCA_900319565.1 uncultured Eubacteriales bacterium
ACTTCGTTGTCATCCAGGCCGTCCAGACGCTGTGCATCGGAAAGCGGTGCCAGTGTGGTAACGTTGCAGATCTGTGTCTGTCCACGGGTGAACATAGCGGAACCATGTACTCTCGGAACGATATCGATCTCTGCAGCCAGAGGACGGATCTGTGTGATCGCACGGCCGTCAGGGCGCTTGTGGTCCTTCAGGATCATCTTACGTACGGTCTTCTTTTCGAACTTATAAACTGCCTCGCCGATCAGCGGAACCCACTCGGGATGGGTCTCAGCGTAACGCTCAGCCAGCTTCTCTTCAACTTCTTTGATGTTTGCTTCACGGGTCTGCTTATCATCCGTGAATACGGCGGTCTCCATTGCCTCGGGGGTAATGAATGCAACCATATCCTCCCACATATCAGCAGGAGTATCGATGCTCTCGTAAGCATGCTTCGGCTTACCGCACTCATCCACGATGTTCTGGATGAAAGCGATGACCTTCTGGTTGAGGTCGTGTGCTGCATAGATCGCCTTCACCATAACGTCTTCCGGAACTTCCTTCGCACCGGCCTCGATCATGATGACCTTTTCCTTTGTGGAAGCTACGGTAAGAGCCAGATCGGATACCTTCTTCTGCTCAGCGGTCGGGTTGAAGATCAGCTCGCCGTTGATCAGACCCATGTGGGTAGCTGCGATCGGGCCGTCAAACGGGATGTCGGAAATGCTGGTTGCAATAGAAGCGCCGAGCATAGCTGTCAGCTCAGGGCTGCAAGCGGGATCTACGCTCATTACAAGGCAGTTCAGGGTCACGTCGTTGCGGTAATCCTTCGGGAACAGCGGACGCATGGGACGGTCGATCACACGGGATGTAAGGATCGCGTTCTCCGAAGCGCGGCCCTCACGGCGGTTAAAACCACCCGGGATCTTACCGACTGCATACATCTTCTCCTCATACTCTACGGACAGAGGGAAGAAATCGATACCGTCACGCGGCTTGTCAGACGCGGTAGCGGTACACAGAAGAACGGTCTCACCGTAGTGGATGAAAGCCGCTCCGTTTGCCTGGGCAGCGACTCTTCCGATATCAACGCGAAGCTCACGTCCTGCCAGGTCCATGGTAAATGACTTGTACATGTTGTCTCCTTTTCCGGCGCCCATTCGTCCGAAACTACTGAAAAAACGGAAAATGCTTTTTCGCCTTTTCAGCGGTTTCGTGCGAACGCACGGCGCCTTTTGTTTTTTTGTCAGTTTGCGACGATGGGAAAGAACCTCCCCGTAAGCAGTAAATGAGGCCGGACAAAAATGTTGCCCGGCCTACCATTGCTGCAGAACACTCTGCTTTTACAATTACTTACGAAGACCGAGTTTCTCAATCAGTGCACGATAGCCTTCAAGATTTGTCTTCTTGAGGTAATCCAGAAGACCTCTTCTCTGTCCTACCATCTTCATCAGACCACGGGTGGAATGATAATCCTTCGGGTTCTGCTGAAGGTGAGCGGTGAGCTCCTTAATGCGCTCGGTCAGAATTGCTACCTGAACCTCGGGGGAACCTGTGTCCTCGGGTGTTCTTCCGTATGCTGCGATCACAGCAGCCTTCTTTTCCTTTGAAATCATTTCAAAGTCCTCCTGAAATATGATTCGGCAATGCCGTTATTTACCCTCACCGGTACCAAGGAGAGGTCGGAGAAACCTTCTTCTGAGCAGCGGCGCGATAAATCCAAATGAAACTATAACATATTCGATCGGGTTTGTAAAGGGTAAAATCGTTTGAATTTCTTCAAATATGCGTTTTGTACCCTTTTTTATTCAAGAGATGCATCTACCCGAACATATAATCCGCCGACGGCTGAATGTTATCGTTTTGCGCTCTTTTTACCAGACGGATGGAATGCAGTTTCAGTCCGTTGCCGCCGAAGAGCATGCGCACGACGCAGTATCGGGACGATGTGAACAAAGGCTTTGACATGGTCACCGGTTTCCCTTCCGTGCCGTTCCAGGTAAACACCGTACCCAGGATCCCCTGGAAATAGAAAGCGATGGATGTCTGCGACAGCGGCGAAAGTTCGGAGGAAGCGGTCACTTCGAAGTCATACACGGCACGTTGTGACACATCGAGCGCAAACACATAGCTGCAGCCGATAGCGACTTCGACGTCCTCCATCGGGATCTCGGTCACGTCGCCGTCCACCTTATAGTAGACCATGCGGGACAGATCCAGCGGTTCGTCTTCATCGCTCCGGTTGATCACTTCCACTTCATCCGCCTCACCGTTCATGCGCTTCATGGCGCGCGTGGTCAGCAAGAACGTACAGATGTTCTTAGCGCTGCGGAGCAGTTCACCGCGGGTCAATGTACCGTTTTTCAGGCTTTCCTCCAGATTATCCCCGGAACTGTTGACCGAAGCGTCGGGACATACCGCATAGAAATCGTTCTGTGCGCGGACAATGGCCGCATAATTCGTGCGGTTTACTTCCTTGCCGACTTCGCCGGTGTTCGCCCACCAGTCGGTCATTACAACGCCTTTAAAGCCCCATTCGCCACGCAGGATCGTGGTCAAAAGGTCGTACCTGGTATTCGTCCAGACGCCGTTCACCGGGCCGTAGGTCGTCATGATCAGTTTTGCGCCGCCCTCCTTCACTGCGATCTCGAAGCCCTTGAGGTAGAGTTCGCGAAGCGCACGTGCAGAAATGACATTGTCCGTGTAATGGCGGTTCTTCTCCTGATTGTTACCGCAGAAATGCTTCAGAGTACAAGCTGCTCCGGCGCGGTTTAAACCGCGGCTCTGCGCGGCTGCGATACGTCCGGTCAGCATCGGATCCTCCGAAAAATATTCGAAGTTCCGTCCATTCAGGACGTATCGATGCAAATTCATGCCGGGTCCCAG
>ONPC01000126.1 GCA_900319565.1 uncultured Eubacteriales bacterium
ACAAAAAGAACCGTCCCTGTTGTCAATGAAAGGAACCGTCCCCATTGTCACACAACCAAGTTACCTTTATGCGTTGACGCGGCAGAAGTTCTTCTTTCCGCGCTTGAATACCTTTCCTTCGCCTGCGAAGTCAGCCTTCGTGAACTTAAGGTCGATCGCCGCGATCTTTTCGCCGTCCACGGATACACCGCCCTGCTCGATCGCACGGCGTCCTTCGGAACGGGAAGGAACCAGACCGCTCTTAACGAGCACTGCCTGAATATCGATCACGCCATCCTGGAAATCCTCATCCGAAAGCGTAAAGGAAGGCATGTTCGCTGCATTGCCACCGGTAAACAGCGCACGCGCTGCTTCCTGTGCCTTTGCCGCCTCTTCCTCGCCATGAACCAGCTTCGTCAATTCGAATGCCAGGATCTCCTTCGCCTTGTTTAACTGGCTACCTTCCCAGGATGCCATGGCTTCGATCTCCTCGAGCGGCAGGAAGGTCAGCATGCGGATGCACTTTAACACGTCCTGATCCTCGACATTTCTCCAGTACTGGTAGAACTCGAACGGCGAAGTCTTCTCGGCATCAAGCCATACAGCGCCCTTCTCGGTCTTACCCATCTTCTTACCTTCGGAATTTAAGAGCAGCGTGATGGTCATCGCGCTCGCGTCCTCACCGAGCTTACGGCGAATGAGTTCTGTACCGCCGAGCATGTTGCTCCACTGGTCGTCACCGCCGAACTGCAGGTTGCAGCCGTAATCCTGGAACAGCTTGTAAAAATCGTAACTCTGCATGATCATGTAGTTGAACTCGAGGAAGGTCAGGCCGCGCTCCATGCGCTGCTTGTAGCACTCCGCCGTCAGCATACGATTGACTGAAAAATGCGGTCCCACCTCGCGGAGCAGTTCCACGTAGTTGAGATCCAGCAGCCAGTCCGCGTTGTTAACGATCAGAGCCTTACCGTCCGAAAAATCGATAAACCGCGCCATCTGCTTCTTAAAGCATTCGATGTTGTGGTCGATCTGCTCCTTCGTCAGCATCTTACGCATGTCGGTCTTACCCGACGGGTCACCAATCATGCCGGTGCCGCCGCCCAGCAAGGCAATGGGCTTATTGCCCGCCATCTGCAGACGCTTCATCAGACACAGCGCCATAAAATGTCCCACATGCAAGCTGTCCGCAGTGGGGTCAAAGCCGATGTAGAACGTCGCCTTCCCGTTGTTCACGAGATCGCGGATACGCTCTTCGTCGGTAACCTGGGCAATCAGCCCACGTGCCTTCAGTTCTTCATAAATCTTCATCTTTTACCTCCTCGTATAAGGTCCGCAGTGCAAACCTTCCTCTTTTTGGTTGTCTGTCCTTCGCTTGCCGCGTGGTTTTTTTGCAAAAAAATAACGCCCCTTCGTAAAAGGACGATCTAAATCGTGTTACCACCTTTCTTCGCAAAAAGCTCACACTTTCTGCCTCAGCAGGTACAAAAAATACCCCGGCACGTTAACGCATGCATGCGGCGCAGCCTACTTAAATCTCTCGTTCGGTGCGCGGCTATAGGATGTATTCGGAACCATCGTGGATGCGCCTCTCATCAACCGGCTGCTTTCTGTATCCCGTATCGGAACTTACTTCTTCCTAATCATCGCCTTTGACTATATAAGGTCTGCTTTGCAAACCTTCTTGTGCAAGATTATAACCGCCTGCGTCCCCCTTGTCAAGCGGTATTTTCACTTTTCTGCCCCGGTATTCTCTTCTTTTTTCACCTTTTCTTTGTTTCTGCTTCGCTTTGCACACATGCAGACTGACTAAGACTTAACACTGTTTCTTCAGGTAGTCTGCTTTTTTCCTCCATAGTCGCTTAATACACATGCAGACTGACTAAGGCTTATAGCCTCCTTAGTCAGCCTGCTTTTTGTTAAATCTTAAAATAGGACGATACGTGCAATATTGCACTTTTCGCATCTACGATCCCGTCAGATCCTCCAATGGTCAATCTGCCGTCTTATAATTATCGATGTATTCGATAAACTTATCGTAGAACATCTGGAACTGCAATTCATCCGGTGTCATGTAGCTCATCAGCGTCTCTACGCTATCGAGATTATGCTCTTCGACCAGTTTCTTTTTGTAGTCTTCGATCTCGTCGTCCTTAAATTCAATTCCATTATCCTGACAAACACCTAGGATCGCAAGTTTCTGCTTCGCATACTCCTTACCCTCTTCCTTCAACAGAGCCACATAGCTCTCCTCGGTATAATCGTAAGCCTCCAAAAGCGTCTTGCGGTCCATCCCGTATGCCTGGCATGTCTGATCCAGACGAATCAGCTGTGCCTGAACATATTCGTTGATCAGAGCCTCATGCTCCGCTTTCATTTCAACGGCATCCATGATCTTATCGAAAATAACATTTCGACGGTTCTCCAAATTCATTTGATCCGCGATCGAATCATAAAAAGCCTGATAAGTCTCATACTGTCCATTTGATTTCTCTTTGATGACCGCATCTTCCGGCTTTTCCGGCGGAGCCGAGATCTTATTGACAGTTATTTTGAATACCGCTTTCTTACCGGCCAGATCCGAGTTAAAATAGTCCTCCGGAAACGTCACCGGCAGATCAAATATATCATGCAGTTCCTTACCGATGATGCCTTCTTCAAAACCGGGAATAAACTGTCCGGATCCGATGACCAGATCGCTTCCCTGCGCTGTACCGCCGTCAAACTTCACGCCGTCAACGCTTCCCTCAAAATCAATATTGACCGTATCTCCGTTTTGAACCGGACGGTTTTTCTCCTCTAATTCAAAGCCAAGCCGAGACACCAGTGCAGACAAGACAGCACTCTCGATGTCCTCCTTATCTACTTCGATATCCTCTTTCTTGATCTTCAGATCCTTCACCTTCGACATGTCAACGTAATCTGCTACCTTGAAATCGACAAGCTTCACCACATATTCGGACGAATCCGGCCACGTAGGCTGTACAGCCTCCGTTCCTGCTTCCGTCTCTGTTACGGTCCCCGCCTCGGTCCCGGCTTCGGTCCTGGCTAAGGTCGTAAGGACCGGATTGGCTTTCGTAGACGTCGCTGTCTCCTCCGATCCGGCCTGCGTCGTATCTCCTACCGCGATCGTCGTGCCCTGTGTCTCATCATCGCCCCTCTTCGAAGCGCATGCGCCCAGTGCAAGCGTCAGCGTCAGGATCCCGGCCGCTCTCGCAACTTTTGCAAGTCCGCACTTGCGGCCTTTGATCATAGTCTTTTTCATATCTGTCCCTCCGTATGATTCTACTGATATTTCCTTCCGATGAAAGGATCCTCTCCCGGAATGAAACGTTTTTCTTCCGAACGTTTCATCCCTAACCAAAATAACTTACCTATTCGATTCGATCCATCTCACATGGAAAATGCGGTGCCGTACCCGACCCTCGACGGATCCCGGAACACTTTCGCTCCCGGACACAGCCCTGCACACCATTATATTACAACATGATGAATTTGACAAGGAATCTTTTCACATAGAGCCTACACCCACCGGACGGTGCCCCTTTCACCCACGACCTTCGCTCACTGTTTCGGCTGATATCGGTTCATAAATGCGATCATCGGCGGCCGAGAGTTCGCTTCGCGTGAAAAATATACCGCCCCTGTCGATGCCGGAGCTCGGGGTTCCTTTACGATTAC
>ONPC01000257.1 GCA_900319565.1 uncultured Eubacteriales bacterium
GAGCTTCACGGAGCCGTCCTCGCACAGCAGGAGTTCCTTGCTGCGGAGCTTTCCGTTGTAGTTGTAGCCCATGGAGTAGCCGTGAGCGCCGGTATCGTGGATGTACAGCAGGTCGCCGATGTCGATCTTCGGCAGCATACGGTCGATCGCGAACTTATCGCAGTTCTCACAAAGGGATCCGGTAACATCATACTTATGATCACAAGGCTGGTCTTCCTTACCCAAAACGGTCAGGTGGTGATAAGCACCGTAGATCGCGGGACGCATGAGGTTCGCAGCGCAGGCATCACAACCGATATACTCTTTGTGAATGTGCTTCTCATGAACAGCCGTTGTTACCAGAGCGCCGAACGGTCCGGTAACGAAACGACCCATCTCGGTGTAGATGGCAACATCGCCCATGCCGGCAGGTACCAGGATCTCTTCGTACGCCTTACGAACGCCCTCTCCGATCGCGAAGATGTCGTTTGCGCTGTCTTCGGGACGGTAGGGAATACCTACGCCACCGGACAGGTTGATGAAGGACAGTGCAATGCCGGTCGTCTTCTTGATATCCACAGCGACTTCAAACATGGTCTTCGCCAGCAGCGGATAGTATTCATTGGTCAGTGTATTCGAAGCCAGGAAGGCGTGCATACCGAAACGCTTCGCGCCAAGCTCCTTCAGACGAGGGTAAGCCGCGCGGATCTGCTCCGGCGTCATGCCGTACTTTGCATCACCGGGGTTATCCATGATGCCGTTGCTCATCTTGAAGACACCGCCCGGATTGTAACGGCAGCAGATGGTCTCCGGAATGCCGGCACATTTGTCCAAAAAGTCGATATGGGTATAGTCGTCGAGATTGATGATCGCGCCGATCTTCTTTGCGTAAACATACTCTTCTGCCGGCGTTGCGTTCGAAGAAAACATGATGTCATCGCCCTTGAAATCCAAGGCGTTCGAAAGCATCAGTTCGGTCAGGGAAGAACAGTCGGTGCCGCAGCCCTCTTCCTGCAGAATCTTCAGCAGGAACGGGTTCGGGTTTGCCTTTACCGCGAAATACTCGTGAAATCCGGGGTTCCAGGCAAATGCCTTACGGATGTTCCGAACGTTCTCACGAAGTCCTTTTTCATCGTAAATATGAAAGGGTGTGGGATATTTCTTCACGATCTCCTTCATCTGCTCATAGGTTACAAATGGTTTCTTTTCCATTACTTTTTCTATCTCCTTTTCATCGTTTCGGAACCTTCGTATAGTTCCAATCCGGGTAGATCATATTTGCTGTATCGGTGGTCCCTGCGTAGACCCAGAAATGCTGGGTATGCGCGTTGACCTGCATATATATAACATCTCCGTTGGAGAGTTTTCCGCTAAAATCCGAACCGACTCTTTCTACGAGTTTTTTATAAAATTCCTGATTGACATCTTTGATATCTCTGAAGCGAAATTGAGTGATCACACGGGCATCTCCAAAAGCAAGTACCGCCGGAGAGTGGATCAATGTATCTAAGGATGTAACGATCGTATCGATCCGGGCATAATCCTCCTGAAGCGCTTTCTTCTTTTTTTCTTCATTGGCCTTCTGGATCCCCATATAGACCGTGGCCGCGATCACCGCAAATATGATAAGTGCTATCAGCTTCTTCATATCACTTACGACTCCCCATCCGGCTTATTATCGTCTACCTCACGTGCTTCGGAGTCTACGATATCGCTCTCTAAGACTGCCGGCTTTCCGGTCATCATCTGGATATGCGCACGCTTCTTCATCTCCTCAAGCATCTCGGGTGTGACATGTTTATGGGTGTACAAATGCTCCGAGCAATACTCAAACTCGCCCGCACATTTGGAGCAATAACGAAACTCCAACGTTGCATCGTCCCGCTCGGTCTTACCGCAGATCGCACAGCGATGGCGCGGTCCGTCCGAAGGTTTGACACGAATGTTTCGTTTGAACTCCACGCGACGCTTCATCTGTCCGGGTGAGATCATCGGTGCTCCGCGCGTCACCAGGAAGAACAAAAGCACATTGAGCATGGCAGCCGCGATCATGACACGAGTAGCGATATTTCCCTGAATAAACAGCACCAGATATACGCCGATCTCGATCCAGCCCAGGATCTGCGCCTGGATCGGGATCAGGAACATGAACAACATCTGCGTCGTGGGAAATGTAAAAGCAAACGCCATGAACAGTGAAAAATTCAGATACGAAGTTCCGACCGAAATGACCGCGATCCGGTTCAAAATATAAATGCTCGGGTTCAGAATATCCAGTTTCACCAGTGCATAGACCACAAACGATCCGAGGATCGTATATAACACACCGAAGAACACGAAGATGTTGAACCGGAAGGCACCCCATGCACGTTCGACGAACGTACCCAGTGAAAAATAGATATATACCGACAGTAAAGCAAAGAAAACGTTTCCGGAATCCGGGGCACACATCAGAAATGTAAAAATACGCCAGATCTGGAAATCCTCTACGATCCTCCAGGGATCCAGGGAAAGGTAATTGATATAGATCATCGGATCGATCAGGTTCATAACGAAACCCGCGATATACAGCACCAAAACGTAGTGCATCAGGTTTCGGATCGCGTATCGTCCGTATTTATATTCCAGTTTATAAAACCATTTCATAAGTTATCCTCATAAGTTATCCGCACCGTTTGGGGGCCATTTGATCATGAACGAAATTCCGCTCACTTCTTCCGGTTGAAATACCATCCCACGAAAAGCGCGATCAGCATGGAGATCACGACGATGATCGGGAAAGCATAGGGCTGGTGCGCAAACGGCATCATTTCGTCGCTGACATTCATTCCGTAGAAACCGGAGATCAAAGTCGGAACGGCCAGGATGATCGTGACTACGGTCAGGAACTTCATGACGAAGTTCAGGTTGTTGGAAATGATGGAAGCAAACACATCCATCGTGTTGTTCAAAATGCCGCTGTATATATTGGCCATCTCGATGGCCTGTTTATTCTCGATGATGACATCTTCCAGAAGCTCGGTGTCCTCCGGATACCGCTTGATGCGGTCACTGCGCATCAGTTTCTCCAGCACGGCTTCGTTCGAACGCAGGGAAGTCGTGATGTAGACCAGGGACTTCTGCAATTCCATGAGTTCGACCAGTTCCTGGTTCTTCTGGTTAATGCGCATCTTCTGTTCGATCTCGGTGCTCTTCTTTTCGATGTTTCGCAGGTACTGCAGATAGAGCGACGCGTTGCGGTACAGCATCTGGTAGATGAAGCGCGTCTTCATGTAACTGTGGTATTCTTTCACCCGTCCGTCGCGGAATGCTTCCAGGATGGGCGTCGGGTACAGGCAGACCGTGATGACATGGTCACGGAACACATAGATACCGAGCGGGACGGTGACGTACCAGTCCTTTCCGTTTCGCTCCTCAGTCATGGGGATGTCGACTAAGATCATGGTGTAGTTGTCTTCCACATCGATACGGGAACGTTCCTCTTCATCCAAAGGGGCCTTCAGGTCATCGATATCCATCTTAAAATAGGTCGATATTTCCTCGAGTTCCGCCGTGGTCGGATCGGTCATCATGATCCAGCAATCCTTTACGATCTCCGGCAAAAGATTTAATTTTCCGTCCTCTGTCTTAATGATCTGAACCATAGGCGGTACCCCTTTCAACCATATTCGGACCGTTTTCCGGTCCCGATAACGCATCCTTAATTATAGCAAGACGGCCCCAATGTGTCAACCACTGCAAATGTGACAAACCGAACGTTCCCCGTTGTCACAAAGCACACTATGGCCGTTCTGTTTTTCGCATCTCGTGTGCATGCGAAAGCAGTCCTCTATGCCACATCTTACTCTTTCCTTACGGATCGGAATTCCCACTTGTTTTTCGAAGGAATTCCACGTATAATGGTATTTGGTGCATTTTGCGCCACGGCGCGTTTTTTTGCGTCGCCGTCTGATCGCTTTTTTCCAAGGAGGTCTTCTGTGATGGCTATTTTACCACAGGATAAGACATACTATCTCGGTATCGACATCGGATCCACGACCGTTAAGATCGCGATCCTGGATACGGATGACCATACCATCCTTTTCTCCGATTACGAACGACATTTTGCAAATATACAGGAAACATTGGCCGAGCTGTTAAAGCGCGGTCTGGAAAAACTGGGTCCGTTCCGCGTGCTTCCGGTCATCACCGGTTCCGGCGGCCTGACCCTTTCGAAGCATTTGGAAGTTCCTTTTGTGCAGGAGGTCGTTGCCGTTTCCACATCGCTGAAGGATTACGCGCCGCACTGCGACGTCGCGATCGAGCTCGGCGGTGAGGACGCGAAGATCATTTACTTCACGAACGGCATCGAGCAGCGCATGAACGGCATCTGCGCCGGCGGCACAGGCTCGTTCATTGACCAGATGGCTTCCCTGCTGCAGACCGACGCGGCCGGCCTGAATGAATATGCCGCAAACTATTCGAACATCTATCCCATCGCGGCGCGCTGCGGCGTGTTCGCAAAGACCGATATCCAGCCCCTGATCAACGAAGGCGCCACCCGCGAGGAC
>ONPC01000131.1 GCA_900319565.1 uncultured Eubacteriales bacterium
CGTTCCCATGGGAACCTCCACGAGACCCACGTTATTGACCTTACCGCCCAGGGCGAATACCTTCGTGCCCTTCGAGCCTTCGGTGCCGACACGGGCGAATTCCGCCGCGCCTTCCCGCATGATATACGGAACACAGGCCAATGTCTCGACGTTGTTTACGATGGTGGGCTTACCCCAGAGACCTTTTACCGCAGGGAACGGAGGACGGGGTCTGGGCATGCCGCGCTTACCCTCGATGGAGTTTAAAAGGGCGGTCTCTTCGCCGCAGACGAACGCGCCCGCGCCGAGTCTTATATGACAGTCAAAATCGAAACCGGTGCTTAAGATATTCTTTCCGAGCATGCCGGCTTCCCTGGCGTTTTCGATCGCTTTTTTCAGTCGCGCAACCGCAATGGGATACTCGGCACGTACATAGAAGTAACCTTCTTTCGCGCCGATCGCGTAACCGGCGCTCATCATGCCTTCGATGACCGCGAGAGGATTGCCCTCTAAGATGGAACGGTCCATGAATGCGCCGGGATCGCCTTCGTCGCCGTTGCAGACTACGTACTTTTCGTCACTTTCCGAAGCGAGGGCGAACATCCACTTACGGCCTGCGGGGAAACCGCCGCCGCCGCGTCCGCGAAGACCGGAGAGCAGCATGGTGTCGGCTACCTCCTTCTGCGTCATGGACAGGGCCTTCTTTAAACCTTTGAAGGCACCGAAACCAAGGGCCTCGTTTAAGTCCTCGGGGTTAATGACGCCGCACCCGTGCAGAGCGATACGGCGCTGTTTTTTATAGAAATTGATATCGTCCTGTTTGGAGACCTTCTCACCGGAGACCGGGTCCACGTACAGCAGGCGTTCAACGACCTGACCGCGGCCGATGTCGGAATCGATGATCTCTTCGACGTCGTTTAGGGTCACCATCCGGTACAGGGTGTCCTCGGGGTAGATCTTCACAAAAGGCCCCTGGGAACAGAAGCCAAAGCATCCCGCCAGGTTCACGGTCGCCTTCTCATTCATTCCTTTTTTCGCGAGAAGCTCAACGAACTTCGCGGCGATCTCTTTTGAGTTGCTGGACAGACAGCCGGTACCGCCGCACAGCACGATGTGCCGCTTATGGTCGGCGCCGCCGAGCTTATCTTCTATGTTTTTCCGACATTCCTCGGAGATCCGGTCCAGTTCTTCGATCGAAGTGATCTTACTCATGCTGTCGCCTCCTTTCTGTAGGATGCGATGATGTCCTCGACCTCTTCGACATCCACCTTCGGATATACCTTGCCGTTGATGCTGACTGCGGGCGCGATGCCGCAGGCTCCGATACAGCGGAGCGCATCGAGCGTAAACAGGCCGTCCTCTGTGGTCTGGCCGGGCGCGATCCCCAGCAGTTCCGAAAAACGGTCAATGACGATCTGGGCGCCCTTGACATAGCAAGCGGTTCCCAGACAGCAGCCGATCACGTATTTTCCCTTCGGTGTAAGCGAGAAAAACGAGTAAAAGGTCACGACGCCGTAGATCTCGGCGACGGAGATCCCCGTCTTCTCGGAAACCACTTCCTGAACCTCCAGCGGTATGTATCCATACTCGTTTTGAATATCGCTGAGGATCATCATGAGCGGTGTTTTTTCATTCTTATAACGGTCGCAGATCTCCCGTATCTGCGACTCGGCAGCTGCGTTCAGCTTCCCCATCGTAATACCTCCTGAATTTTGTTGTAGGCTCAACCTTCTAATGCTGTTTATAGTATACCCGAGATGGGACGGAATGTCCACTGTTTTATGACGAAACAGGGGCAAAAAACGCACATAAAAAACTGCCGCGCATCTTTTGCACGACAGCTTTTTATGTTCCTGGATCGGTTTATTTTTCTTTTTTGTTTTTACGGCCTTTCTTCTCGGGTACCGGAATGGAACCGCCGCGGACACTCTTGATGTCCGTTAAATAAATACCGCTTACGACGCCCTTGATCTCTTTCTTCACCGGGACGATGTCGAATACCTTCACGTCCGCGATCAGGGTCATGATCTTCGGTCCGATCTTTACCTTAACGAAGGGGAGTTTCGCTTTGCGGAAACGCTTCGGGGTCTGATCCATAACGACCTTCGGAAGGTTGGCATCACACATACGCATCTTCTTTTTATCGATGACGATCATGGACATGGTCTGCGCCATCTGCTCGAGCTGCTCTTTCTGCAGGGCCTGCTTCTTTTGAAGCTTGCTGCCGAGGAAGCCGAGAATGATCAAAATCACGAGGATAATTCCGAGGATGAGCAACAACCATCCCCACCACGCCATCGCCGGAATCATAGGATAAGCCAGCGCTTTAGCGGCAAATAACATACCGAAATTCATAGGAAGCCTCCTTGTAGTAAATACATCGGTATTAAGTATAGCATTTTTCAAAGGGTCTGGCAAGGGGTCCGAAAAGAAAAGTTTGTAAAGGCAGACGCGGGCGGGATTTTCTTGCGCGCGTCCGTTTTCTGTGTTATAATCCCCGCAGGAGAAAGGAGGAGCCATGGCACTGATCGACATCAAACATCTGTTTCACAGTTTTTACCGGTATAACGAAAGCGGCGATGTTTCAGGAACGAAAGCGGCGCTTCGGGATGTGACCTTAAGCATCGAAGCCGGCTCCTTTGTTGCGGTACTGGGCCATAACGGTTCCGGCAAGTCCACACTGGCGAAACATATCAATGCGCTCTTTCTTCCGTCCAAAGGAGAGGTTTTGGTAAATGGCCGGAGCACGCTCGACGAAGACAGCGTTCTGCTGATCCGTCGGGAGGCAGGCATGGTCTTCCAAAACCCGGATAACCAGATGATCGCGAACGTGATCGAGGAAGAGGTGGCATTCGGACCGGAAAACTTAGGTGTCCCCACCGAGGAGATCTGGGAGCGTGTGGCGGATTCCCTGGAGCGCGTGGGCATGACCGCGTACCGGATGCATTCGCCGGACCGCCTTTCGGGAGGGCAGAAGCAGCGCGTGGCCATCGCGGGCATCGTGGCCATGAAGCCGCAGTGCATTATCCTAGATGAGCCGACGGCGATGCTGGATCCGATGGGGCGGCGCGAGGTGCTGCGGACGCTGCATGAACTGAATGATAAGGAAAAGATCACGATCCTGCTGATCACGCACCACATGGACGAAACCATCGATGCGGATCGCGTGATCGTCATGGATGACGGCGAGGTCGTTCTGGACGACGTTCCCCGCGCTGTTTTCTCGCATGTGGAGGAACTGCGCAGCCGTGGGCTGGACGTTCCGGCGGCGACGCAGCTGGCATATGAACTTAGGAAAAAAGGACTGGATCTTCCCGAGGGGATCCTCTCGGAGGAAGAATTCACGGAAGCATATTTGAAACTGTGCCGGTAACGATGCACGGCACAGGAAATCGGCGGGCATTTCCGAATAGGGACAGGCTCTCGCGGCGCGAAAGCCTGCGAGAGATGAAATGAGGAAGGCCGTAGATCGGAGGTAGGAATACATGATACAGGCAGGATTGGTTTTGGAAGGCGGTGGCATGCGGGGAGCATTTACCGCAGGAGTCACGGACTTCTTTTTGGATAAAGGTATGATTTTTTCGGATGTTTACGGCGTGTCTGCCGGGAGCTGCGTAGCCTGCAGCTACCTGTCGAAGCAGCGCCGCCGCGCATATCGCGTCATGTCCGAGTTTCTGGACGGTAAGGACTACTGCAGCTGGCGCAACGTTATCAAGACAGGAGATATGTTCGGCGTTGATTTCTGCTACAACGTGATCCCGAATACACTCATTCCCTATGATTACGATGAATACGCGAAGTACGAGGGACGCTTCTATGCGGTCGCAACGGATGTGGATACCGGCGAGGCGGCGTACCTTCAGGTCAAAGATATGCGCACGGACATGAACGCGGTCCGCGCGTCGAGTTCGCTTCCGCTGGTGTCCCGCATCGTCCGGATCAACGGAAAGAGATACCTGGACGGCGGCGTTGCCGACTCCATTCCGGTACGCCGTGCGTTGGAGGACGGATTAAAGAAGGTCGTTGTCGTGCTGACGCGCGAGGACGGCTATGTGAAGAAGAAAAGCTCGACATTGCCCGCGCTGGCGATCCGGTATCGGAAGGATCCTGCGTTTATCGAATGCGCGCGCAATCGCCATGTCAACTACAACGAGTCGCTCGACGCGGTTCGCGCGGGCGTCGAGGCAGGCACGGTATTCGTGCTGCAGCCGCCGGTACCCGTAGCGATCAAACGCACGGAGAAAGACCTTAAGAAGCTGGAGGCGTTGTATCAGCAGGGCTATGATACCGCCGAGCTATATTATGATGAAATGATGGACTTTTTACAGAAATAAGATACAGGTAGACGTAAATGATCGAATTCCGCAATGTGGACTACATATATGAGCCGGAAACTCCCTACGAGATGCACGCCGTGAAGAACGTGTCGTTCTCGATCGAAGCAGGGGAGTTTGTCGGGCTGCTCGGACATACGGGGTCGGGGAAATCGACCCTGCTCGAGCTGTTCAACGGGCTCCTAAAGCCGAGCAGCGGCTCGGTGCTGTTCCACGGAACGGATATTTTCTC